>NZ_JBFBJY010000017.1:0-133004 GCF_040702125.1 Kitasatospora sp. NPDC085895
CGCTGTTGAGTTCTCAAGGAACGGACACTTCCTTCGGACCGCCTTCCAGCGGACCCTCCGGGCGTTTCGCTCTTCCGTGTTTCCAGCTTATCAGAGGATTTCCGGCCCGTTTCACCGGGCGTTTCCTTCGACTCGCTTTTTGTCGCCCCTCTCGGCGCGACTCCGGAACTGTACGGGGCTCGGGGCCCCACAAGCAAATCGCCTCCACCCGGTGTCCGACCGGGCGGAGGCGAGGTGCTCGGCTCAGCGGACCTCGGTGATCTCCGGGCCGCGTGCGAACGGGTCCAGCGAGGCGCTGTAGCGCTGTTCGCCGCCCTCGGTGGGGGCGCCGTCGGCGACCATCTGCGCGTCCTCGGGGAGCTTCAGCACGATCGGGTCGCGCGGCGCCATCGGCGCCTCGCCCCGGACCACGACGGTCTGGCGGAAGACCTCTTCCAGGATGCCGGCCATCTCGGGCTGGACGGCGGCCTGGCCGGAGATCACGCCGCGCAGGAACCAGCGCGGACCGTCGCAACCGACGAACCGCACCAGCTGGGCGCCGTGGGTGCCGTCGGGCAGCTGGACGGGGACCTGGGCGCGCAGGTGCCAGCCGAGCGTGCCCTCCTCCTCCTCGATCAGGCCGCCCTGCTGGGTGATGCCGTTGGCGATCTCCTCGCGGACCTCGCCCCAGATGCCCTCCGACTTGGGGGCCGCGAAGGCCTGCAGCTGGATCGCACTGTTGCCGAGGACGAGGGTCGCGGCGACGATCGCGTCACCGGCGACCTCGACGCGCAGCTCCATGCCCTCGACCCCGGGGACCAGCAGACCCCCGAGGTCCACTCGCCCCTCCTCGGGCTGCTCGAGCTCGGAGATGTCCCACGGCCCGTCCGGGCGCGGGGCCGGCGGCAGACCGACCCGGTCGGCCGGGTCCAGCTCGGTGTCGTTCTCGCTCTCGGCGGAACCTTCGACGTCATCGGCCGTCTCGTCGGCGCTGGTGGCGTCCTCGGCGAGCTGCTCGACAGCGTCCTCGCTCTTGTGGCGACGACGGAACACGGTCACTGTCCTTCCCGGTCCAAGACCGAATCCAAGACCGAAGCGAATACCTGCTCGGCTACTGCGAGACCGCGGGCATGCTAGACCGCGGCGTGGCCGCCGGTCGACCCGAACCCGCCTTCGGCTCGCGCCGACCCTGGCAGCTCGGCCACCTCGTGGAAACGCGCCCTCTCCACCTGCTGGATGACCAGCTGGGCGATGCGGTCCCCTCGACGGAAGCTGACGGCCTCGCGCGGGTCCAGGTTGACGACGATCACCTTGATCTCACCACGGTACCCGGCATCGACCGTCCCCGGGGCGTTCACAAGGGCAACTCCGCAACGAGCTGCGAGGCCCGAACGCGGGTGCACGAACGCCGCGTAACCGTCCGGCAGCGCAATGGCGACGCCGGTGGGGAGGACGACCCGCTCGCCGGGGGCGAGTTCGGCGTCGACGGTGGTGCGCAGGTCGGCTCCGGCGTCGCCGGGGTGCTCGTAGCCGGGCATCGGGAGATCGGCGTCGATCCGCCTGATCAGGACGTCCACCGGCGGACGGGCGGTGCTGGTCACGGGTTCACCTCGAAGGCTCTGGCGCGCTTGAACAGGTCCGGGTCGTCCAAGGCCTTCTTGATGTCCTCGGGACGACCGTGCGTGGTGAAGTGTTCCAGCTTCACCTGGATGAAGAGCGCCTGCGCCCGGATGGCCACCGGTCCGTCGGGGCCGCCGATGCGGCCCTCGGCCGCGCTGTAGACCTTGCGGCCGTGCACGCCCGTCACCCAGGCGTGGATGTGCAGCTCGCTGTCGACCGGCACCGGACGGACGAAGTCGGTCTCCAGCCGGCCGGTCACGGCGGGGGCGTGCAGCAGCCAGTTGAGGGTGCCGAGCGTCTCGTCCATCGCGGTGGTGAGCAGACCGCCGTGGGCGAGGCCGGGGCCGCCCTGGTGCACCGCGCGGACGGTGAACCTCGCGTCGACGGTGAGGCCCTCCCCGGCCACCGCGGTCAGCTGCAGCCCGTCGGGGCGCTGCGGGCCGCAGCCGAAGCAGAGGTCGTAGTGGGGCCCGATCGGCGTGCCGGGGGCCGGCGCGCCGGGCGCACGGGGCGGCAGCACGGCGTCGGCGGGCGGCGTGGTCGGCGTCGGGGCGGCGGGGCGGGGCGGCGGCGCGGGGGCGCCCTGCGGCGCGGCGGCGGGGGCGGTGGAACCGGTCACGCCCGCGATGCTACCCGCCAGTAGCAAACGGCGGGAGGGGCGTGGGCGGGAGCGGCCGTGCGGGCGCCCACAATAGGGGGCATGTACGACGAACGCCTCACCGTCCCGCGGTCCTGGTGGCTGCTCCCGCTCGTGACGGGCCTGTCCCTCGGCCTGGTCCTGCTGCGCTTCAGCGGCCTCGGCGCCCTGATCGGCCTGGTGGTCGGCATCGCCGCCGCCGCGGCCGCGCTCAGCTCCTACGGCTCGGCCCGGATCCGGGTGGTCCAGGGCTCGCTGGTGGCCGGGCAGGCCCGGATCCCGGTGGACGCGCTCGGCACCGCCGAGGTGCTCAACCCGGCGGAGGCGGTCGCCTGGCGCGGTGTGAAGGCGGACCCGCGGGCCTTCATGCTGCTGCGCAGCTACGTGCCGACGGCGCTGCGGGTGGAGGTCACCGACCCGTCCGACCCGACGCCGTACCTGTACCTGTCCACCCGCTCGCCGCAGAAGCTGGCCGACGCGCTGCAGGGTGCCCGCCGGGCCGCCCAGCGCTGAGCCGCGGGGGCGCCGGGCCCGGCGGACGTGCCGCGGACGGGCCCGGAAACGGAGGAGGGACGGCTCCGCGGGTGGCGGACCGTCCCATTGCTCCTGTGGTCGCAGGCGCCCGGCCTGCGGGTGCGGCCCCCGTACGGGGCCCGCGTCTGCTGCCTCCGGCCTTGCTGCCCAGGGCCGGCGGGGTGGCCTTCCGGGCCGACGGTGAGGCGTCGGGCCCGGGCCATTCCGCACCGTGCTCAGGCGCCGCAGTCCCGGCAGATCGGCTGACCGTTCTTCTCGCTGTAGAGCTGGCTGCGGTGGTGCACCAGGAAGCAGCTCATGCAGGTGAACTCGTCGGCCTGGCGCGGCAGCACCCGGACCGACAGCTCCTCGTTCGAGAGGTCGGCGCCGGGGAGCTCCAGACCCTCCGCCGCGTCGAACTCGTCGATGTCGACCGAACCGGTCGTCTTCTCGTTCCGCCGCGCCTTCAGTTCCTCGATGCTGTCCTCGTTGAGGTCGTCATCGGTCTTGCGTGGGGTGTCGTAGTCCGTAGCCATGTTTTCGCTCTCCCCCTTTGGGTGTGTGCGGTATCTCCAGCGCACGTAACGCATGGGGGGCCGGTCTTGTGCCCGACCCGAGGCGGAGATTTTGCCTTACTTCAAGCCCCGTTACTCAATCGACACCCGGTTTCGGACCCGTTGGGGTGACCGAACGGGGTTCGAACACCGCCGCGGGTGGTCGGCCCGGTCGGGCCGGGACGGGGCCCGGACGACTACCTTGGGTAGCGGCGCCCCTGCCGTTCCTTCACCAATTGACCCTGGCCACGGCATATTTGGTGACAGATCGACATTTTCGGGACCTCTCCGGCCGGTCACCCAGCGCCACGGCGCCCGACCGGGGGTCGAGCGCCGTGCGGCGCCGCGGGGATGCGTCGAATGGCCCGATGTGAACTTGGTCACATCTCACACCTTTCCGGAGGATCCCGGACATTCCCGGTGCGGCCGGACGGCCCCGCGGACGCCCTCGCGGAAACGGCCGGATCAGGCCTTCGCGGCGGCCGCGGCGGCCCGGCGGGCGAGCAGCGCGGCCTGGCGCTCGTCGAACTTGGTGGCCTGGGCGTCCAGGCCGTCCAGGAAGGCGCCGAGCTGCTCCTGGGCCTGCTGGCCGGAGCCGCCGAGCCCGGTGGTCTCCAGGACCTTCAGGTGGCGCAGCACGGGCTGCAGCACGTCGTCGTGGTGGATGCGCAGGTTGTAGACGCCGCCGATGGCGATCTGGGCGGCGGAGCGCTCGAAGCCGGGCATGCCGTGGCCGGGCATCCGGAAGTTGGTGACGACCTCGGTGATGGCGTTCATCGCCTCGTCCGGGGCGATCTCCAGGGCCGCCTTCAGCAGGTTCCGGTAGAAGACCATGTGCAGGTTCTCGTCGTTGGCGATCTTCGCCAGCAGCTGGTCGCACAGCGGGTCGCCGGAGTGGTGGCCGGTGTTGCGGTGCGCGATGCGGGTCGCGAGCTCCTGGAAGGCCACGTAGGCCACCGAGTGCAGCATGCTGTGCGAGTTGTCGGACTCGAAGCCCTCCGACATGTGCGCCATACGGGCCCGCTCCAGCTCGACCGGGTCCACGGCGCGGGTGGCCAGCAGGTAGTCGCGGATGGCTATGCCGTGCCGGCCCTCCTCGGCCGTCCAGCGGTGCACCCAGGTGCCCCAGGCGCCCTCGCGGCCGAACATGGTCGCGATCTCGTGGTGGTAGCTCGGGAGGTTGTCCTCGGTGAGCAGGTTGACCACCAGCGAGATCCGCGCCAGCGGGGTCACCTTGGACTGCTCGGGCGCCCACGCCTCCCCGCCGAGCACGCCGTCGAAGTCCCGCCCCTGGCTCCACGGCACGTACTCGTGGGGCATCCACTCCTTGGCGACCTTGAGGTGCCGGTTCAGCTCGCCCTCGACGACCTCTTCGAGGGCCAGGATCAGCTTGGCGTCGGTCCAGGCGGTCGACGCGGGCGGTGCGGTGCGCTGGACGGGTGCGATGGTCACGGCTGGTGCTCCTGTGTGCGGCGTCCGGCGCGTCGGGCGGGATGGGGCCGACGGCGGCTGCGCGGACGGTGACGGAACGGGGGACGGGGGCGGGCGGCACGAGCGCGGAGGCGGACGCGGCGGCCGTCCGGGTCGGCCCACTTACGGCTGCGTAGGTTACGACACCGTAAGTTGTTTCGGCGGGAAAAGACAAGCCGCCCCCTGCCAGCGCTTATGCCGTCTTGACACGGCCGGCGGGGGCGGCGGAGGGCGGTCGGTGATCGGTCGCGCACGGAGCGGCGCGGCCGGGTGCGGCGGCGTCGGCGGGGCGGCGGCCGCCGCCGCCCCGGAGGGGTCCGGGACGGCGGCGGAAGGGGTCGGGAAGGGGCCTGGCGGGGCCCTGGGCGGACTCGGCGGGCCGGGTGTGCGTCAGGGCCCGGGGATGCGCACCCGGATCGTCAGGCCGCCGCCGGGGCGCGGCGTGGCCTCGATGGTGCCGCCGTGCGCGCGGACGACCGAGCGGACGATGGACAGGCCGAGGCCCACGCCCTTGTCGCTGCGGGTCCGGTCGGCGCCCTTGACCCGGCGGAACGGCTCGAAGATGTGCTCCATCTCGTAGCCGGGCACCACCGGGCCGGTGTTGGAGACGACCAGCTCGCCGACGCCGCCCGGGGCGGGGGCGCTGGACATCTCCACCCAGCCGTCCGGGGTGTTGTAGCGCACCGCGTTCTGCAGCAGGTTGAGCGCGATCCGCTCCAGCAGCACGCCGTTGCCGGAGACCGTCACCGGGTGGAGCTCGGAGCGGAGCTCGACCTCGCGGGTCGCCGCCTCGGGCCTCAGCTGCTCCAGGGCCCGCAGGGCGACCTCGGAGAGCTCGACCGGGCGCCGGTCGGTGATCTCGTTGTCGCTGCGGGCGAGCAGCAGCAGGCCCTCGACGAGCTGCTCGCTGCGCTCGTTGGTGGCGAGCAGGGTCTTGCCGAGCTGCTGCACCTCGGGCGAGGCCTGCGGGTCGGCGAGCTGGACCTCCAGCAGCGTCCGGTTGATCGCCAGCGGGGTGCGCAACTCGTGCGAGGCGTTGGCGACGAAGCGGCGCTGCGAGTCGAAGGAGCGGTCGAGCCGGTCGAGCATGTCGTCGAAGGTGTCGGCGAGCTCCTTCAGCTCGTCGTCGGGCCCGTCGAGCTGGATGCGGCGGTGCAGGTCGGAGCCGGCGACCTCGCGGGCGGTTCGGGTGATCCGGCCGAGCGGGCGCAGCACCCGGCCGGCCATCGCGTAGCCGGCCGCGAAGGCGATCACGGCGAGGCAGATCAGGGCGGTGAGGGCCTTGCGCAGCAGGGTGTTGAGCGACCGCTCGGCCTCGATGTCCTGGTAGTGGTTGAGCCAGCGGGTCAGCTCCGCCTGGCTGTTGATGACCTCGCCGTCGGGGGTGGTGAGCGAGACGCCGGGGCCCAGCCGCAGGGTGGGCAGGGTGGCGCTCTGCATGGCCTCGCGGACGAAGTAGTACATGAGCAGCAGCAGGACGACGCCGGCCATCAGGAACATCCCGCCGTAGAGCAGGGTGAGCCTGATCCGCACGGTGGGGCGCAGCGACAGCCAGGCGAACAGTCCGTCGCCGGGGTGGTACTGCGTGGCGGGCCGCTCGGCGGCGGCCGCGCCGATCGGGGTGCGGGCCGGGTGCTGCTGGACCGGGCCCGGGCCGCCGGCGGGCGCGCCGGGGGCCCCGCCGGCGGGGGGCGGGGTGGTCATGGCCTGTCCTCTCGGGTGCTGCGGTGGGGCGGGTGCCGCGCCGGCGGTGCCGGCGGGGCGGGGGGCGCGGGCGGGCCGGTGCGGCCGGCCCGCCGGTGCCGGGTCAGATGCGGTAGCCGGAGCCGGGCACGGTGACGATCACGGCCGGGTCGCCGAGCTTGCGGCGCAGGGTCATCACGGTGACGCGGACGACGTTGGTGAACGGGTCGGTGTGCTCGTCCCAGGCCTTCTCCAGGAGCTGTTCGGCGGAGACGACGGCGCCGCCGGCGCGCATCAGCACCTCCAGGACGGCGAACTCCTTGGGGGCGAGCTGGACGGGCTTGCCGTCGCGGAGCACTTCGCGGCGGCCGGGGTCGAGGCTGATGCCGGCGCGCTCCAGGACCGGCGGCAGCGGGACGGTGGCGCGGCGGCCCAGCGCCCGTACCCGGGCGACGAGTTCGCTGAAGGCGAACGGCTTGGGGAGGTAGTCGTCGGCGCCGATCTCCAGGCCCTCGACGCGGTCGCTGATGTCGCCGGAGGCGGTGAGCATGATGACGCGGGTGGCGAGGCCCTGCTCGACGACCCGGCGGCACACGTCGTCGCCGTGGACGAGCGGGAGGTCGCGGTCGAGGACGACCACGTCGTAGTCGTTTACGGCGATCCGCTGCAGGGCCGCCTCCCCGTCGTAGACGACGTCGACGGCCATGGCCTCGCGGCGCAGCCCGGTGGCCACGGCCTCGGCGAGCAGTTGCTCGTCCTCGACGACGAGTACCCGCACGGTGGTTGTCCCTTCATCCGATCGGCCCCGCCGTGCTGTCCGCCCGTGCGGGCCGTGGTGCGCCGGGCACGGAGCCGCGCCCTACGGCACGGCCCCGACGGTGCCTCCATCCTGCCTGGTCCGCGGGTAAAGCAGCTGTAAGCGGCCGATTCCGAGCCGTTCCCGGCCGCGGCGGGCCGCTTCCGGTAGGTTGACCTGCGAGGACACCCCGGGGTGGGGGCCGGGTGCCGGAGCGGAGCGAAAGCGTTCCCTCCGGTTGGACTGTGACACGGGCAACTTTCCGGCGGCGGGGAGGTTTCCCCGGCCCGCGGTTGGGGAGGACAAGCTCACACGCGATCGCGCCGTGCGCGGATCGCACCCACCCGCCGCGTGCTCATCCGCACCGGATCGGGGGTCACGTCATCGGGAGCGGCCGACGAGCCGTCTCCGCGCCCACCGGGGCCGGCAACGTCCGGATCGTGCGGCGTCCCGTGGCACGTCCACCGACCGGGGAGCACGCGGACCCGTGCCCGTCCGACACAGCAAGGGGGCCGTATGGACGCCTTCACCGCCGGAATCCTGCAGCGCATACAGAACGCCGAGCAGGACCTCCACCGCGCTCTCGAGTCCGGGGACGAGTTCCTGGCCGAGGTCGAGCAGTCCGAGCTGGAGGACCTGCGCCGGCTGGCTGCCGAGCACGGCGTCGACCCGGTGCACGAGATGCACCGGTCGGCTGCCTGACCCGGCCGCAGGACCGACACCCGCCCCGCCCCCGCGGGGCCCCGCAGGACCGAACCACAGCAGCACCACATCGCAGTTCGAATCAGCGAGCCCTGGCACCTCCCGCGTGCCAGGGCCCATTCACTGCCCGGGCGCACCCGGCCGCACGGCTCCGTCCGACGGCCGCGAGGGCCCGCCACCGCCCCTCGCGGGGTGGTGGCGGGCCCTTTGCCGTGTCCAGGGCCTTTGCCGTGTCCGGGGCCCGGGGTCAGCCGTGCCAGGCGCCGAGGGCGTCCAGGCGGGCCTGGAGCGGTTCGAAGACGCCGGGGGCGGCGGCCACCGCGAGGTCGCCGCCGGCGGGCCGGCCGGGACGGCCGCCGGCGAGCGCGCCCGCCTCGCGGGCGATCAGCAGGCCGGCCGCCATGTCCCAGGGCTTGAGGCCGCGCTCGTAGAACGCGTCGACCCGGCCGGCGGCGAGGTCGCACAGGTCGACGGCGGCGGCGCCGGCCCGGCGGATGTCGCGGACCTCGGGCATCAGGGCGAGCAGCACTTCGGCCTGGTGGGCGCGCTCGGCCTGCACGTAGTTGAAGCCGGTGGCGACCAGCACCTGCCCCCAGGGCGGGGCCGGGCGCACCGCGAGGGGGCGGCCGTCGAGGTCGGCGCCGCCGCCGCGGACGGCCCGGAAGAGTTCGCCGCGGGCGGGCACGGCGACGACCCCGACGATCGCCTCGCCGTCCAGTTCGGCGGCCACGCTGACGCCCCAGGAGGGGAGCCCGTACAGGTAGTTGACGGTGCCGTCGAGCGGGTCGACGACCCAGCGGACGCCGCTGCGGCCGGGCCGGTCGGTGCCCTCCTCGCCGAGGTAGCCGTCCTCGGGGCGGCGGGCGGCGATCAGCTCCTGGACGAGCTTCTCGGAGGCGAGGTCCATCTCGGTGACCACGTCGACGGGGCTGCTCTTGGTGGCGGCCACGCCGAGGTCGGCCGGGCGGCCGCGGTGCAGCAGCTCGGCCGCCGCGCGGGCGGCCTCCTCGGCGACGGCGAGCAGTTCGGCCGTCAGCGCGGCGGCCTGCGGGTCGGTGGGCGCGGTGCCGGTCACGCGGGGTCCTCCCGGGTACGGGGTGCGGGTCACTGTTCGGCGGCCGCGGGCCGCGGGGCGCGCGGGTTGGGGCAGCAGGCCGCGGCGCAGACGTCGTGGCTGGGACCGAGGGTGCCGAGGGCGCGGCGGTCGACCGCGGCACCGCGTTCGGCGGCGGCGCGCTCCAGGACGAGTTCGCGCACCGCGGCGGCGAACCTCGGGTCGGCGCCGACGGTGGCCGCCCGGGCGACCGGCAGGCCGAGTTCGGCGGCCTTCGCGGCGGCCTCGGTGTCGAGGTCGTACTTGACCTCCATGTGGTCGGAGACGAAGCCGATCGGCACCATCACGGCGGCGGGCGCGCCGGCGGCGTGGAGCTCCTCCAGCCGGTCGCAGACGTCCGGCTCCAGCCACGGGACGTGCGGGGCGCCGCTGCGGCTCTGGTAGACGAGCTCCCAGGGGCGGTCGGCGGCGCCGGTGGCCGCGGCGACGGCCTCGGCGACCAGCCGGGCGACGTCGAGGTGCTGGGCGACGTAGGCGCCGCCGGGGGTGCCGCGGGCCGGGTCGTCGGGGGCGCCGGAGCTGTCGGCCGCCGCGTTCGGGATCGAGTGCGTGGTGAAGACGAGGTGCGCCCCGGCGCGGACCTCCTCGGGCAGGTCGCCGAGGGCGGCGAGGGTCGCGTCGATCATCGGGCCGACGAAGCCGGGGTGGTTGTAGAAGTGCCGGAGCTTGTCGACGCGCAGTGCGGGCAGGCCGTCGCGGGCGAGCCCGGCGAGGGCGTCGGCGAGGTTCTCGCGGTACTGGCGGCAGCCGGAGTAGCCGGCGTAGGCGCTGGTGGCGAGGGTGAGCACCCGGCGGTGGCCGTCGGCGGCGATCTCCTTCAGGGTGTCGGCCAGGTACGGCGCCCAGTTCCGGTTGCCCCAGTAGACCGGCAGGTCGAGGCCGTGGTCGGCGAAGTCCTTGCGCAGCGCGGCCAGCAGCTCGCGGTTCTGCTCGTTGATCGGGCTGACCCCGCCGAACAGGAAGTAGTGCTTGCCGACCTCGGCGAGGCGCTCCTTGGGGATGCCCCGGCCGCGGGTCACGTTCTCCAGGAACGGCACGACGTCCTCCGGTCCCTCCGGACCGCCGAAGGAGAGCAGCAGGAGCGCGTCGTAGGGGGCGTGGTCGGTGGCGGTGCGCGAGTCGGACATGGCTCCGATCCTGCCACCCGGCGGGGTCCGGCCGCTGACGGGCCACCCGTCCGCCGGAAATGTCTTCGCGGGGGGCGGCAGGCTGTTCGTAAGCTGTCCATACGAACGACGTTCCTTACCCACTCCTGCGGAGCACCAGTGCTGTCCAGCTACCGCCAGATCTTCGCCGCCCCCGGCAGTCTGGCCTTCTCCTCCAGCGGCTTCGTGTCGCGGCTGCCGATCTCCATGACCGGCATCGGCATCGTCACGATGCTCGCCCAGCTCCGCGGCTCGTTCGGGATCGCCGGCGCGGTCTCCGCCGTCCTCGCGGCGGCCGCGGCGGTGCTCGGCCCGCAGGTGTCCCGCCTGGTCGACCGGCACGGGCAGCGGCGGGTCGCGCTGCCGGCCACCTCCGCGGCCGTGGCCTCCGCGGCGGGCCTGCTGGCCTGCGCCCGGCTCGGCGCCCCCGACTGGACGCTCTTCCTCTTCGCCGCCGGCATGGGCGTCATGCCGAGCACCGGGTCGATGGTCCGCGCCCGCTGGGCGCACCTGTACAGCGACCGGCCGGACCGGCTGCACACCGCGTACTCCTTCGAGGCGGTGATGGACGAGGTCTGCTTCATCGTCGGGCCGATCCTCTCCATCGGGCTCGCCACCTCGCTCTTCCCGGAGGCAGGCGTCGCGCTGGCCGCCGTCTTCCTGCTGGTCGGCGTGGTGTGGTTCTGCGCGCAGCGCTCCACCGAGCCGCCCGTCCATCCGGCCGCGCACCACCACGGCGGGTCGGCGATCCGTTCCGCCGGGCTGCAGGTGCTGGTGCTGACCTTCGTCGCCACCGGCGCGATCTTCGGCGCGGTCGAGGTGGTCACCGTCGCCTTCGCCAAGGAGCAGGGCCACACCGCGGCCTCCAGCCTGGTGCTCGCCGTGTACGCGCTGGGCTCCTGCCTGGCCGGAGTGGTGTTCGGCGCGTTCCGGCCGCGCGGGTCGCTGGCCGGCCGGTTCCTCGGCGGGGTCGGCGCGATGGCGGTCGGCATGCTGCCGCTGGTGCTGGCCGCCTCCCTGCTGCACGGCACGGCCGGCCTGGTCGGCATCGGGGCGGCGCTGTTCGTCGCCGGCCTGTCGATCTCCCCGACGATGATCACCGCGATGGCGCTGGTCGAGCGGCTCGTCCCGGCCTCGAAGCTCACCGAGGGGATGACCTGGACGACCACCGGCCTCGCGATCGGCGTCGCGCTCGGTTCCTCGGCGGCGGGCTGGGTGGTGGACGCCGCCGGCGCCGCCACCGCCTACTGGGTGCCCCTCGGGGCCGCCCTGCTCGCCGCGGTCGCCGCCCTGGCCGGACTGCCGCGGCTGCGCGGCGGGCTGGCCGCCCCCGAGCCCGAGCCGGTGGGCACCCCCGCGGCTCGGTGAGCAGCGCCCGGACGGGGCCCTTCGGGGCATGGACCGGGGGCATCCGAGTGACTACGCTCACCCTACCCACTGGTAGTTCGTGAGCAGGAGGCACTCGGCATGCCCCACGGCACCACCACCGGCACCTGGAGCAACTGGGCCGGCAACCAGACCGCCCGGCCCGCCCGGGCGGTCGCTCCCGGCTCCGCCGAGGAGATCGCCGAGACGGTGCGACGGGCCGCCGAGCAGGGGCAGCGGGTCAAGGCGGTCGGCTCCGGCCACTCCTTCACCGCGATCGCCTCGGCCGGCGACGCCGTGCTGGTGCGCCCGGACGCCCTGACCGCCGTCCGCTCGCTGGACCGCGAGGCCGGCACGGTCACCGTCGAGTCCGGACTGCCGCTCTCCCGGCTCAACCGGCTGCTCGCCGCGGCCGGGCTGTCGCTGACCAACATGGGCGACATCGAGGTGCAGACCGTCGCCGGCGCCACCAGCACGGGCACCCACGGCACCGGCCGGGACTCCGGCTCGCTCGCCGCCCAGATCCGCGCGGTGGAGATCGTCCTCGCCGACGGCAGCATCCGCACCTGCTCCCCGACCGAGGACCCCGAGCTCTTCCAGGGGGCCCGGCTCGGCCTCGGCGCGCTCGGCGTGGTCAGCGCACTGACCTTCGCCGTGGAGCCGGCCTTCCTGCTGACCGCGCACGAGAAGCCGATGCGCTTCGACGAGGTGCTCGCCGGCTTCGACGACCTGGCCTCGGTCAACGAGCACTTCGAGTTCTACTGGTTCCCGCACACCGATCTGTGCACCACCAAGCGGAACAACCGCAGCCCGGGCCCGGCGGCGCCGCTGCCGGGATTCCGGGCCTGGCTGGACGACGACTTCCTGTCCAACACCGTGTGGGAGGGCGTCTGCCGCGTCGGCCGCCGCTTCCCCGCCGCGATCCCGACCATCGCCCAGGTCGCCGGCCGGGCCTGGTCCGAGCGCACCTACACCGACACCGCGTACAAGGTGTTCACCAGTCCGCGGAAGGTCCGCTTCGTCGAGATGGAGTACGCGGTGCCGCGGGAGGCCGCGACCACCGTGCTGCGCGAGCTGAAGGCGCTGGTGGAACGCTCCGACTGGCGGATCAGCTTCCCGGTGGAGGTCCGGGTGGCGCCCGCGGACGACCTGTGGCTGTCCACCGCCAGCGGCCGCGACAGCGTGTACGTCGCCGTCCACCTGTACCGGGGCACCGCCGACAGCGGCTACTTCACCGAGGTGGAGCGGCTCATGACGGCGCACCAGGGACGCCCGCACTGGGGCAAGCTGCACACCCGCGACGCCGAGTACCTGGCCGGTGCGTACCCGCACTTCGGCGACTTCACGGCGCTGCGGGACAAGGTCGACCCGGGCCGGGTGTTCGCCAACGACTACCTCCGCCGGGTGCTCGGGGACTGACGGAGGATCGGCAGCAGTTTCCTCGCTCACGCGCCGGAGACTCGAACAATTCTGTCGATCCTGCACGGCACGGGACACAACGGGCGAAATTCTGCTTCAGCCCGGTCGATATATGTGAAGATGATCACCGTTCGGCGATCGCGAAGCGCTCAACGGTGTGGCCGCTCTTGAGATTCCGGTGAATCGGGGGAGACTTGAGCGGCGAGCCGCACCGCTGGGTGCCACGAATGGAGTACTGTTCGTTGGGCCTGAGCCTTCGGCGTTCCTGTTGACTGCCCGTCTGACAGCGGCCTAGGGGCCCGGGCGCGACGTCGACCGGCGACGTGGCGAACAGGCAACCGTGCCACAGCGGCGTGCCCGGGCGTAAGCCCGACACGCCGGGTAACTCTGCAAGGTTGTGGCCAGTCGCAGGCGGGCAGGCCACACTCAGTACGGGAGCAGCGACGCAGGTGACGTCGGCAGGCACCACCCGGGAGGTAACCGTGCCCGAACTGCGCGTCGTGGCCGTCAGCAATGACGGCACACGGCTGGTGCTCAAGGCTGCCGACAGCACGGAGTACACCCTCCCCATCGACGAGCGGCTGCGCGCCGCCGTCCGCGGCGACCGGCCGCGCCTCGGCCAGATCGAGATCGAGGTCGAGAGCCACCTGCGGCCCCGTGACATCCAGGCGCGGATACGAGCCGGTGCCTCCGCGGAGGAGGTCGCACAGGCGGCGGGGATCTCCGTCGAACGGGTCCGCCGCTTCGAGGGCCCGGTGCTGGCCGAGCGCGCCTTCATGGCCGAACGCGCCCGCAAGACCGCGATCCGCCGGCACGGCGAGTCCACCGGCCCGCAGCTCGGCGAGGCCGTGGCCGAGCGGCTGACCCTGCGCGCCGCCGAGAAGGACACCGAGCGGTGGGACTCCTGGCGCCGCGACGACGGCACCTGGGAGGTCATCCTCAGCTACCGCGCGGACGGCGAGCACCGCCGCGCCAGCTGGACGTACGACCCGCCGCGCCGCCTCGTCCAGCCGAACGACGACGAGGCCCGCGCCCTGATCGGCGAGAACGTCGACCGCGACGAGGACTCGGTCTTCCCGTTCATCCCGCGGATCGCCCGGCTCCCCCAGGAGCGGCCGGCCCGCGCGATGATCGAACGGCCCTCCGCCGACCGGATCATGTCCGGCCGGGAGGTCCGCGAGGCCAGGGAGGCGTCCGCGGAGAACCGCGACTCGCTGACCAGCCTGCTCGACGTGGTGCCCGCCTACCGCGGCGACCTCGCGATCGGCCCCGCGCCGGAGCCGGTGATCGCCGCCGAGGAGCCGGAGGAGGCCGAGGAGCCGGCCGCCCCCGCGGCCAGCGTCGGCGCCGGGTCGGCCTACGCCGACATCCTCATGCCGCGGGCGGTCGCCCCGCACCGCGAGCGGCTGGTCGGCACCACCGACCGGCAGGCCGAGGCCGACGGCGTCCGCCCCGGCCGCCGCGCCACCGTGCCCAGCTGGGACGAGATCGTCTTCGGCAGCCGACGCAAGAAGCAGGAGTGACCGGACACGCACACACAGGGGCGGCTTCCCGTGGGGGAGGCCGCCCCTGCTGCTGTCCCGGTGCACGTCTTCAGGGGTGAGCCGCATCCGTCAGGAGCACCGCTCCCGGACTGCGCCCTCGGGAGACGGCGCCTAGGGCCTGTCTGACGATTCGCGTCGCATCGGCGCGCGGCGTCGGGCGCCCGACCGGGCGTGCCGCCGTATCGGCCTCGTACCGGACGTACTCGGGCGATGCGGCGGTGCGTCCGGTCGTGGGGGCACCTCCCGGCCGAAGGCTGGGGGAGATCCGGCGTCGCGCGCGCGGCGGGAATCGTCAAACAAGCCCTAGCCCGGGAGGTCGCCGGTGGCCGCCGGGCGGGCCGGGTCGCCGGACCACTCGCTCCACGAGCCCGGGTAGAGCACCGCGCCGGTGATCCCCGCGCTCTCCAGCGCCAGCAGCTCGTGCGCCGCCGTCACCCCCGAGCCGCAGTACACGCCGAGCGGCACCGAGCCGTCCGCACCGAGCGCGGCGAACCGCGCCGCCAGCTCCGCCCGGGGACGGAAGGTGCCGTCCGCCGCCACGTTCTCCGCCGTCGGCGCCGACACCGCGCCCGGGACGTGGCCCGCCCGCGGGTCGATCGGCTCCACCTCGCCGCGGTACCGCTCCCCCGCCCGGGCGTCCAGCAGCACGCCCTTGCGCGCCAGCTCCGCCGCGCCGTCCGCGTCCACCGTCGGCAGCGACCCGGGCACCGGCACGAAGTCCCCCGCCCCGTCGGCCGGTCGCTCCACCGACTCGGGCCGCCCCGCCGCCCGCCACGCCGCCAGACCGCCGTCCAGCACCCGCACCCCGTCGTGCCCCGCCCAGCGCAGCAGCCACCACGCCCGCGCCGCCGACATCGCCGGGCCCGCGTCGTACACCACCACCGGCCGGCCCGCCGACACCCCGGCCCGGCGCAGCGCCGCGCCCAGCACCGCCGGGTCGGGCAGCGGATGCCGGCCGGCCGGGCCGGGCGGGGCGGCCAGCTCGGTGTCCAGGTCCAGGTAGTGCGCACCGGGCAGGTGCCCGGCCGCGTACTCGCCCGCGCCGGGCGGGCCGCCCAACTGCCAGCGGACGTCGAGCAGGACGGGCGGCGTCGGCCCCGCCAGGGCGGCGGCCAGCTCGTCGACGGAGATCAGCGGGGAAACACCCGAGGAAGTCATGTCCGCCATTGTGGCAAGACCGGGCCGTCGCCGACGGACCGTCAGCCCTCGAACGGCAGCACGTCGGGGGAGAGCACCGACGCCCGGGCGGTCGCCGCCGTCAACCGCCGCCGGTGGTGACGCCGGCAGAGCACCTCGTAGCCGATCTGGTCCTCCGAGACCGCCACGTCGCCGACCACCACCTGCGCACCCTCGACGACCATCACCCCGCCGACCGTCCGCGCGTTGTGCGTCGCCCGCGCCCCGCACCAGCAGAGCGCCTCCACCTGCAGCACCTCGACCCGGTCCGCCAGCTCGATCAGCCGCTGCGACCCCGGGAACAGCTTCGTCCGGAAGTCCGTCGTGATGCCGAACGTGTAGACGTCAATGCCGAGTTCGTCGACCACCCGGGCCAACTGGTCGATCTGCTCCGCCGAGAAGAACTGCGCCTCGTCGCAGATCAGGTAGTCCGCCTTGCCGCCCGCCGACAGCAGGTGCACCACGTGTGCCTGGAAGTCGAAGTCGTCGGCGACCTCCACCGCGTCCGCGCGCAGCCCCAGCCGGCTGGAGATCGTCGCCGCGCCCGCCCGGTCGTGCCGGGTGAAGATGATGCCCTGGCGGCCGCGCGCCGCGTGGTTGTGGTCCATCTGCAGCGCCAGCGTCGACTTGCCGCAGTCCATCGTGCCCGAGAAGAACACCAGTTCAGCCATGGGTGGGACGAGGGCCTTTCGATCGTGGGACGGGCGGTGCGGACAGCATCAGGTACGGACGTCGAGCAGCGGCACCAGCTGCTCCACCGCGGTCATCGACCCGTGCAGGCCGACCATCGAGGACTCCCCCGGCTCGTTCCGCGAGGCGACCACCGCGATGTCGTCCCGCGCCGCCGCCACCACGTCGCCGATCCGCGGCAGCACCCGCTCGTCCACCACGGGACCGAACCAGCCGGCCGCGACCGCCTGCTCCCGGGTGGCCACCCACATCCGGTCGCCCAGCACCTCGCTCCAGACCGCGTGGACGTCCGCCGCCGCACCCGGCACCGCGTACACGTGCCGTGCCCGGCCCTCGCCGCCCAGCAGCGCCACGCCCGCCGACAGCTCCCAGTCCTCGTCGAAGTCGACCCGGTCCTCCGGCGCGACGTCGATCATGCCGTGGTCCGCCGTCACGTACAGCGCCGACCGCGGCGGCAACTGCTCCGCCAGCCGCTTCACCAGCCGGTCCACCGTGTTCAGCGTCATCCGCCACTCGTCCGAGTCCACCCCGAACCGGTGGCCCGCCCCGTCCAGCTCGCTCACGTACGTGTAGACCAGCGCCCGGTCGTTCCCCGCCAGCCAGCGCGCCGCCTCGTCCATCCGCTCCTCACCGGTCGTCCGGCCCAGGAACGTCCCGCCCGAGAGCGCGACCTGCGTCAACGGCGTCTGCGAGAACAACGGCGAGGACACCTGCGCCGTCGCCACGCCCGCCCGCGACACCCGCTCGAACACCGTCGGGTGCGGCTGCCACTCCCGCGGCGGCACCGGCGGCACCCAGCGCAACTGGTTCATCAGCTCGTTCCGGCCCGGAACCCGCACCGTGTACCCGGCCAGGCCGTGCACCCCGGGCGTCAGCCCCGTCCCCACCGAGGCCAGCGAGGTCGCCGTCGTCGACGGGAACCCCGACGTGATCGGACTCGCCCCGGCCGACAGCGACGTCAGGAACGGCGCGTACTCCGGATGCCGGCGGACGAGCTCCCAGCCCATGCCGTCCACCAGGAACACGCAGACCCGGTCCGCCGGCTCCAGCAGCAGCCCGCTCTCGAAGCCGGGCACGCCGAGGCCGGCCGCCACCGCCGGCAGCAGGTCCGCCAGCGAACCGCAGCCGTACGCCGGAGCCGGGGCGTCCGAAGGATCGAGGATCTCGAAGGCGTCGTAACCGAGCATGCGTGACGGCGGCCTCAGACCCGGTCGGCGGTTGTCGCCTCGGACAGCGCCCGCGCGAACACCAGCGCCTGCGACACCGTCTCCGGACCGTCACCCGCCTCCGACACCCGCAGCGACAGGTCGTCCGCCGTCGCCGACCCCGTGTACCCGTGGTCCGCGTCGCAATTCGGGTCCGAACAACCCGCCGGCTCCAGGTCCAGGCGCTGCACCGCACCCCAGCCGATCGTGAGCACCACCTCGCGCGGCAGCGTCCCCGGCGTGTACGTCTCCGGGTTCGCCACCATGCGGCTCACCACCACCGAATTGATCCGGTCCAACCGGACGCTCTCGGTCGACGTCGTCGCGTACGGCACGGGGGTCGCCGCGTCGCCGTTCTGCTCGTCCGTGTGGCTCACCACGAAGCGCGACGGGGTCAGCACCAGCACCGTCACGTGCCGGCGGACCTCGTTCGCGTCGAACGTCGTCTCCTGGTGCACCAGGTAGGAGCTGATCGGCTCGGGGCCCACCGCGGACTCCACGGCCTCGGACACCAGGGCCGGGTAGTAGCCGCTGCGCTCGATCGCCGACCGCAGGTCCTGCGTGGTGGTGGTACCGGTCTTGGCCATGTCTCCATCCTGGCATGTCCCGCCGACGAAGCGGGCGGCACTGCGCCGAGCTTCCGGACCCGCCTTGCCGGGTCCGCCCTGCGGGGGGCTGGTCAGCGCCGCCGAGCGGCGCAGCCAAGCAAGGTTACAGGCTGCTCATCGCCCGCGGACCCAGATCCGTCCGCACCGGCAGCGGCGCGATCCGCACCACCGCCCCCAGCACCGCCAGCCCCTGCGGCGCCACCACCACCGGCTCCAGGTCCACCGACGCCACCTCCGGCAGGTCGTCCACCAGCCGCGACACCCGCAGCAGCAACTCCTCCAGCGCCCCGGTGTCCACCGGATCCGCGCCCCGCCAGCCGAACAGCAGCGGAGCCGCCCGCACCTCCCGGATCAGCGCCGCCACGTCCCGGTCCGTCGCCGGCACCAGGCGGTGCGCCAGATCACCCAGCAACTCCGCCGGCGCCCCCGCCAGACCGAAGCTCAGGATCGCGCCCACCGCCGGATCCACCGCCGCCCCGATCACCGTGTCCACCCCGCGCGGCGCCAGCTGCTGCACCACCAGCCGCGCCTGCGCCGCCCCGCCCAGCAACGCGTCCAGCTCCCGGTGCGCCCGCCGCAGCCCCTCCTCGCCGTCCAGGTCCAGCCGCACGCTCCCCAGGTCCGGCCGGTGCCGCAGGTGGTCCGCCGTCGCCTTCAACGCCACCGGATAGCCCAGCCGCCGCGCCGCCCGCACCGCCGACTCCTCGTCCGGCGCCGGCAGCACCGGCCGCACCGCGATCCCGTAGCAGCCCAGCAGCGCCTCCGCGTCCGCCTCCGGCAGCGTGAACCGGGCCCCGCCCGGCTGCGTCCGCGCCGCCACCGCCAGCCGCGTGCCCAGCGCCCCCTCCACCAGCGCCCGCGCCCGCACCTCGTCGATCCCCTCCAGCTCGGGGATCCGCGCCGTCCGCTCCGCCTCCGCGCTGCGCCGGCGCCACTCGGCGTAGTGCACCGCGTTCGCCAGGGCGTGCACCGCCCGCTCCGGCGCCGGGAACGACGGGATCCGGCCCGCCCGCAGCCGCTCCGCCAGACCCCCCAGCGCCAGGTGCGTCAGCAGCAGCGGCTTGCCCAGCTCCCGGGCCCGCTCCCCCGCGTCCAGCAGCGCCGCCGCGACCTCCGGCTCGTCGTCCGGCTCCGGCGCCCCGCCGCCGTGCACCCCGATCGGCGGGATCGCCACCGCGATCACCGCGTCCACCGCCGGGTCGCCCAGCGCCGTCCCCAGCGCGATCCGGAAGTTCTCCCCCGTCGCCGCCGTCGTCAGGTCCACCGGCGACCGCGGCCGCAGCCCGCTGCCCAGGCACGCGTCGTACGTCAGCAGCCCCAGCGAGTCCGAGTTCCCCACCACCGCCACCCGGTCGCCCGCCGGCAGCGGCTGGCCCGCCAGCAGCTCGCCCGTGTCGAACAGGTCGGTGATCGTCTCCACCCGCACCACCCCGGCCTGCCGGAACAGCGCGTCCACCGTCGCGTCCCGCAGCCGGCTCGACGCCGGCTGCACCGCGTGCCCCGGCGGCAGGCTCCCGGTGTGCCGCGCCCCCTTGACCACCACCACCGGCTTCGACGCGGCCAGCCGCCGGGCGATCCGCGTGAACTTCCGCGGATTGCCGAACGACTCCATGTACATCAGCACCACCTCGGTGGCGGCGTCCTCCTCCCAGAACTGCAGCATGTCGTTGCCCGACACGTCCGCCCGGTTCCCCACCGAGGCGAACGACGACACCCCGAGGCCCCGCCGGTGCGCCGCCTCCAGCAGCGCCACCCCGATCGCCCCCGACTGGCAGAACACCCCGAACGGGCCGCGGGCCGGCAGCACCGGCGCCAGCGACGCGTTCAGCGGCCGCTCCGGATCCGTCGACACCAGCCCGAAGGCGTTCGGGCCCACCACCCGCATCCCCGCCGCCCGCGCCTGCCGCACCAGCGCCCGCTGCCGGTCCCGCCCCTCCGGACCGGTCTCCGCGTACCCGGCCGTCACCACCACCAGGCCCTGCACCCCGTGCGCGCCGCAGTCCGCCACCACCGCCGGGACGGCCGCCTCCGGCACCGCCACCAGCGCCAGGTCCACCGGCCCCGGGATCTCCAGCAGCGACCGGTGCACCGGCACCCCGTCCAGCACCGTCCCGTCCGGCGCGCTCCGGTTCACCGCGTACAGCTCGCCGCGGAACCCGGCCAGGCTGCGCAGCAGGCCGCGCCCCACCGACTGCGGATTGCGCGACACCCCGACCACCGCCACCGACCGCGGCGTCAGCAGCCGCTGGACCGACCGGGCCTCGGCCCGGTGCTCGCGGCCGCGCATCACCGCCAGCGAGGCCGCCGTCGGCTCCAGGTCGAACTCCAGGTGCACCACGCCGTCGGCGAAGCTGCGGTGCTGGGTGTAGCCGGCGTCGGTGAAGACCTTCACCATCTTGCGGTTCTCCGGCAGCACCTCCGCGGTGAACCGGCGGATGCCGCGCTCCTGGGCGACCGCCGCGATGTGCTCCAGCAGCGCCGAGGCGACGCCGCGGCCCTGGTGGGCGTCCTGCACCAGGAAGGCCACCTCGGCGTCGGTGCCGGTGGTGGAGGGGCGGCCGTCCTCGTCGATCCGGTCGTAGCGGACGGTGGCGATGAACCGGTCCCGCACCACCGCCGCCAGGCCCACCCGGTTCACGTAGTCGTGGTGGGTGAAGCGCCGCACGTCCTTGTCGGACAGCCGCGGGTACGGGGCGAAGAAGCGGAAGTACTTCGACTGCTCGGAGACCTGCTCGTAGAACTCGACCAGGCGCTCGGCGTCGGTCGGGGTGATCGGCCGGATCCGGGCCGCGCCGCCGTCGCGCAGCAGGACGTCGGCCTCCCAGTGCTGGGGGTAGCCGGTCTCGTCGGCCGGTTCGGTGCCCGGCCCGGTCGCCGGTTCGGTGCCCGGCCCGGTGGCCGGTTCGGTGCGCGGTGAAGTCCCGGAGTCGTCCACAACCGCCAGGTTATCCGGCGGGGGCCGCGGCGAGCCGCCCGGCGGTGCCGGACCGGCGGGGCCAAGGTGGGAACGAGGGGTGCCGCACCGTTCCGGACGTGCGACGGACGTGCGACACTGGTCTAGACAACTGGCTCCACCCAGCACCACCGAAAGGCACGTCCCATGGCAGAGCGCCGCGTCACCGTCGGTTGGGCCGAAGGCCTCCACGCCCGTCCCGCCTCCATCTTCGTCCGCGCCGTCACCTCCACGGGCGTGCCCGTCACCATCGCCAAGGACGGCGGCAGCCCCGTGAACGCCGGCTCCATGCTCGGCCTGCTCGCCCTCGGTGCCGCCGGCGGCGACACCGTCGTCCTGGCCTCCGAGGCCGACGGCGCCGACCAGGCCCTCGACCGCCTCGCCAAGCTCGTCCAGGAGGGCCTCGACGAGCTCCCCGCGGCCTGACCGCGGCTACGCGGAAGGGGTGCACCACGGCGGTCCCTCCGGGTGCACCCCTTCGCCCTGCCGGGTGCCGTCAGAAGACCGACCAGCCGGTCGCCGTGGTCAGCGCGTCCAGCGCCGCCACCCCAAGCACCGAGTTCCCCGCCGCGTCCAGGCCCGGGCTCCACGCGCACACCGCGCCCCGGCCCGGCAGCACCGCCAGCACGCCCCCGCCGACACCGCTCTTGCCCGGCAGCCCCACCCGGTAGGCGAACTCCCCCGCCGCGTCGTACGTCCCGCAGGTCAGCATCACCGCGTTGATCCGCTTCGCCTCGCTGCGGGTCAGCAGCCGCGAACCGTCCCCCCGCACCCCGTGCCGCGCCAGGAACAGCCCCGCCAGCGCCAGGTCCCGGCAGCTCGCCGTGATCGCGCAGTGCGCGTAGTAGTGCGCCAGCACGCTGTCCACCGGGTTGCGCAGGTTGCCGTAGCTCGCCATGAAGTGCGCCATCGCCGCGTTGCGGTGGCCGTGCCGCGCCTCCGAGGCCGCCACCGTGTCGTCCGTGGCCACCGCGTCGTTCCCCGACTCCCGCCGGAGGAACTCGCGGACCGTCCCCACCGCGTCGCCCGTCAGCTCCAGCAGACGGTCCGTCACCACCAGGGCGCCCGCGTTGATGAACGGATTGCGCGGGATCCCCTGCTCGGTCTCCAGCTGCACCAGGGAGTTGAACGGGTTCCCGGACGGCTCCCGGCCCACCCCGCGCCACAGCCCGTCGCCGCCCTCCGCGAGGGCCAGCGCCAGCGTGAACAGCTTGGACACCGACTGGATCGAGAACGGCTCCTCCCAGGAGCCCGCCCCGAACACGCCGCCGTCCACCGTCGCGATCGCCATCCCGAAGGCCTCCGGATCGGCCTTCGCCAGCGCCGGGATGTAGTCCGCCGGCCGCCCGCGCGCCGGCGCCGCGAGCGCGGTCTCCATCGATTCCCGCAGAAGTCCCTGGTAGTCCACGCGGCCATTGTGTCCCCGGCCGCCCGCACCACCCCGCCGGGGTCCACAATCCGACGTTTCGACTTGAGGACCACCACACCCTCGGATGATCCGCCGGCGAACCGACCCACTGCCGGGACCACCCGGCGCAGGCCGGCGCCATCACCGGATCCGACCCCGAAAGGCCGGGGTGCGCCTCCCGCGCACCCCGGCCCGGGCTCAACCCTTCACGCAGACGACCTGCTTGAGGTGGGCGACCACCTCGACCAGGTCGCGCTGCTGGTCCATCACCTTCTCGATGGACTTGTACGCGCCCGGGATCTCGTCGACGACGCCCGCGTCCTTGCGGCACTCCACGCCCTTGGTCTGCTCGACCAGGTCGCGCGTGGTGAACCGCTTCTTGGCCGCGGTGCGGCTCATCTTGCGGCCGGCGCCGTGCGAGGCCGAGTTGAACGCGGCGTCGTTGCCGAGACCGCGGACGATGTACGAACCGGTGCCCATCGAACCCGGGATGATCCCGTAGTCGCCGGAGCCGGCCCGGATCGCACCCTTGCGGGTGACCAGCAGGTCGACGCCGTCGTACCGCTCCTCCGCCACGTAGTTGTGGTGGCAGCTGATCATCCGGTCGAAGGCCACCTTCGCCTTCGGGAACTCCCGCCGGACGACGTCCTGGAAGAGCGCCATCATCACCGCACGGTTGCGCTTGGCGTAGTCCTGCGCCCAGAACAGGTCCTGGCGGTAGGCGTTCATCTGCGGGGTGTCCGCGATGAACACCGCGAGGTCGCGGTCGACCAGGCCCTGGTTGTGCGGCAGCGACCGGGCGACGCCCATGTGGTGCTCGGCGAGCTCCTTGCCGATGTTGCGCGAGCCGGAGTGCAGCATCAGCCACACCGAACCGGACATGTCGACGCACACTTCCACGAAATGATTCCCCGACCCGAGCGAACCCATCTGCTGGGCCGCCCGCTCGCGCTTCCAGCGGACCTCCGGGGCGATGCCGTCGAAGCCGTCCCAGAAGCGGTCCCAGCCGCCGGCGGCGAGGTCGTGCAGCTTGCCCGGGTCGACCGGGTCGGTGTGCAGGCCGCGGCCGACCGGGATCGCCTGCTCGATCTTGGAACGGAGCCGGGACAGGTCGTCCGGCAGGTCCTTCGCGGTGAGCGAGGTCTTGACGGCGGTCATTCCGCAGCCGATGTCGACGCCGACCGCGGCCGGGCAGACGGCGCCCTTCATGGCGATCACGGAGCCGACCGTCGCGCCCTTGCCCAGGTGCACGTCGGGCATCACGGCGAGGCCGTGCAGCCACGGGAGCGAGCTGATGTTGCGCAGCTGCTGCATCGCCTGGCCCTCGACGGTGGCCGGGTCGGTCCACATCCGGATGGGCACGCGGATGCCGGGTACCTCGGTGTACGACATGGTGATTCGACCTCCACAGGTCGCTTGTTTCCAGCGTAGGGGGGTGCCGCGCGATGAGTCCCGGTGCGGCTCGGGGAAGGCTGTGGGGCCGCGCTCAGGCGGCGGTGCGCCGGGAGGACGGTCGTGGGGAGCATCGGTAGTCGCGCTCGACCCGCATGGTGACCGCCTCCTCTCGCGCTGTGTGCTGCGGCCGCGGGGTGCGGCTGCGGGGACCATCTACCCACGCGGCCGGGCCCCGGTGCAATGCAATAAACGCGCGGGCCCGGCGGAGCTGACGCTCCGCCGGGCCCGGGGTGCCGCACGTCAGTTGGCGACGACGGTGACCTCGCCGATGCCGAGGTCGCGGACGGCGTCGCCGATGACGGAGGCGTCGCCGACCAGCACGGTGACCAGGCGGTCCGGCGGGAAGGCGGCGACGACGGCCTCGGTGGCGGCCTCGGTGCCGAGCTCGGCGAGCTGCCGGTAGACCTCGGCCTGGTAGTCGTCGGGCAGGTACTGCTCGACCTGGTCGGCGAGGGTGCCGGCGACCGAGCCGGCCGTCTCGTACTTCAGCGGGGCGACGCCGACGAGGAACTGCACGGCCTCGTCGCGCTCGGCGTCGGTGAGGCCCTCGGCGGCGAGGGTGCGCAGGATCGTCCAGGTGTCGGCGAGGGCCGGCGCGGTGGACGCGGTGTCGACGGATCCGCTGATGGCGAGCAGCGCGCGGCCGGAGCCGTCGGCGGCGGAGCGCAGCGGCTGGGCGAAGGCGCGGACGCCGTAGGTGTAGCCCTTCTCCTCGCGCAGGACGCGGTCGAGGCGGGAGGTGAGGGTGCCGCCGAGGCAGTAGGTGCCGAGGATCTGGGCGGCCCAGGTGGGGTCGTGGCGGTCGGGGCCGATGCGGCCGATGAGGAGCTGGGTCTGGACGGAGCCGGGCCGGTCGACGATGATCACGCGGCCCTTGTCGTCGGCGGTGACCGGGGCGTGGACGGAGGGCTCGGCGGGGTCGGCCGTCCAGGTGCCGAGGGTGCTGTCGAGGAGGGCGGGGAGGTCCGTTCCCGTGAGGTCGCCGACGACGACGGCGGTGGTGGTGCCGGGGCGGACGTGGGCCCGGTAGAAGGCGTGGACGGCGGCGCGGTCGATGGTGCGCACGGTGTCGGCGGTGCCGCTGCGGGGGCGGGAGAGCCGGTCGGTGGCGTCGAAGAGGGCGGCGTAGAGGGCCTTGGCGGCGCGCCGGGCGGGGTTGGCGAGTTCGTGGGTGATCTCGTCGAGCCGGTTGGCGACGAGTCGTTCGATCTCGTCCTCGGGGAGGGCGGGCGCGCGCAGGGCGTCGGCGAGGAGGGTGAGGCCGCGCTCCAGGCGGGAGGCGGGGACTTCGAGGCTGACGCGGATCGCGGGGTGGTCGGCGTGGGCGTCGAGGGTGGCGCCGGCGCGCTCGAGTTCGGCGGCGAACTCCTCGGCGGTGTGGTGCTCGGTGCCCTCGTTGAGGGCCCGCGCGAGGATGTTGGCGACGCCGTCGAGGCCGGTGGGTTCGGCGGCGAGGGGGGCGTCGACGACGAGGTCGACGGCGACGAGCTGCTGGCCGGGGCGGTGGCAGTGCAGGACGGTGATGCCGTTGCCGAGGGTGAGCCGCTGGGGTGCCGGGAAGGCCCAGGGGCTGGGGGTGCCGGCGGTGGGCTGCGGGTGGAAGGTCATCTGGCTGGTCACGCGGCCGTCTCCTGCTCGGTGGTGTCGTCGGCGTCGGGGCCGGTGGTGGTGGGCTCGTAGGCGAGGACGGCCCGGTTCTCGGGGTGGAGGCGGGCGGCGGCGACGGCGCGGACTTCTTCGGCGGTGATGTCGAGGACCTTGGGGAGGGCCTCGTTGAGGAGCTTGGGGTCGCCGAAGAGGACGGCGTAGCGGCAGAGTTCGTCGGCGCGGCCGGCGACGGTGGTGAGCCGGTCGAGCCATTCGCGTTCGATCTGGGCCTGGGCGCGCTCGAGTTCCTCGGGGGTGGGGCCCTCGGCGGCGAAGCGGGCGAGTTCCTCGTCGACGGCGGTGCCGACGGCGTCGAGGGTGGCGTCGCCGCTGGTCTTGACGTCGAGCCAGCCGAGGCTGGGGGCGCCGGCGAGGCGCAGCAGGCCGAAGCCGGCGGTGACGGCGGTGCGGTCGCGGCGGACGAGCCGGTTGTAGAGGCGGCTGGATTCGCCGGAGCCGAGGATGGTGAGGGCGAGGTCGGCGGCGTCGGCCTCGCGGGTGCCGTCGTGGGGGAGGCGGTAGGCGGCCATGAGGGCGCGGCTGGGGACGTCCTCCTCGACGAGTTCGCGCAGTTCGCGGCCGATGGTGTCGGGGAGGGTGCCGTCGCGCGGGGGCTGCTTGCCGTCGTGGGCGGGGATGCTGCCGAAGTACTTCTCGACCCAGGCGACGGTCTGCTCGGGGTCGAGGTCGCCGACGATGGAGAGGACGGCGTTGTTGGGGGCGTAGTAGGTGCGGAAGAAGGCGCGGGCGTCCTCGAGGGTGGCGGCGTCGAGGTCGGCCATGGAGCCGATGGGGGTGTGGTGGTAGGGGTGGCCGTCGGGGAAGCTGAGGGCGGTGAGCTTCTCGAAGGCGGTGCCGTAGGGGACGTTGTCGTAGCGCTGGCGGCGTTCGTTCTTGACGACGTCGCGCTGGTTCTCCATGGAGGTGTCGTCGAGGGCGTCGAGCAGGGAGCCCATCCGGTCGGCCTCGAGCCAGAGGGCGAGTTCGAGCTGGTGGGCGGGCATGGTCTCGAAGTAGTTGGTGCGTTCGAAGCTGGTGGTGCCGTTGAGGGAGCCGCCGGCGCCCTGGACCAGTTCGAAGTGGCCGTTGTTGGAGACGTTGCGGCTGCCCTGGAACATCAGGTGTTCGAAGAGGTGGGCGAGGCCGGTGCGGCCCTTGACCTCGTGGCGGGAGCCGACGTCGTACCAGAGGCAGACGGCGGTGACCGGGGTGAGGTGGTCCTCGGAGAGCACCACGCGCAGGCCGTTGGCCAGGCGGTGTTCGGTGATGGCGAGGCCTCGGTGGGAGGCGGGGGCCGGCTGGGCCATGCGCTGTGGGTCCTTCCCTGGTGGTTGTGCAGGTCGGGGGCTGTGTGCGTGTCCCCATTGTGGTGCAACGCGCGGGGGCCCGGGATGTGTCCGCGCAGGGGCGGCGTTCGCCAGGGGCGGACGCGGCGGGGGGCGGTCGCGCCGGTGGGCGGCCCGGGTGCGGGGGCGGGCGCTGCGGGGCCCGGGTCGGCGGGGGTGGGCGTGGCTGTGGGTGGGAGGGTCCACAATGGGGGGCGCCGTGCCCCCGTAGGGTTCGACGCGGCGGCCGGTGGACGGCCGCCGTTCGACAGACGCAAGCCCGACACGCAAGGAGCCCCGCCGCGATGGCCCGCCGCAGTTCGCCCACCCCGCCGCCCGGTGACTTCGAGGAGCGGATTCTCGATGTCGACGTGGTGGACGAGATGCAGGGCTCGTTCCTGGAGTACGCGTATTCGGTGATCTACTCGCGGGCGCTGCCCGACGCGCGGGACGGTCTGAAGCCGGTGCACCGGCGGATCCTGTACCAGGCGAACGAGATGGGTCTGCGGCCGGAGCGCGGGCACGTGAAGTGCGCGCGCCTGGTGGGCGAGGTGATGGGTCGGCTGCATCCGCACGGCGATGCGTCGATCTACGACTCGGTGGTGCGGATGGCGCAGCCGTTCTCGATGCGGCTGCCGTTGATCGACGGGCACGGGAACTTCGGTTCGCTGGGCAACGACGACCCGCCGGCGGCGATGCGGTACACGGAGTCGCGGCTGACGGCGGCGTCGATGTCGATGGTGGAGTCGATCCACGAGGAGACGGTCGACTTCGGTCCGAACTACGACGGCAGTGAGCAGGAGCCGCAGGTCCTGCCGTCGGCGTTCCCGAACCTGCTGGTGAACGGCGCTTCGGGCATCGCGGTGGGCATGGCGACGAACATGCCGCCGCACAACCTGGCCGAGGTGGTGGCGGCGGCCCGGCACCTGATCAAGCACCCGAACGCGGACCTGGACACGCTGATGCGGTTCGTGCCGGGTCCGGACCTGCCGACGGGCGGCCGGATCGTGGGTCTGTCGGGGATCCGGGACGCGTACGCGAACGGCCGGGGGACGTTCAAGATCCGGGCGACGACGTCGATCGAGAGCGTGACGGCGCGCCGCAAGGGGATCGTGGTCACCGAGCTGCCGTACAGCGTCGGGCCGGAGAAGGTGATCGCGAAGATCAAGGACCTGGTCAACGCGAAGAAGCTGCAGGGCATCGCGGACGTCAAGGACCTGACGGACCGCGAGAACGGTCTGCGCCTGGTGATCGAGGTGAAGAACGGCTTCGTGCCGGAGGCGCTGCTGGAGCAGCTGTTCAAGTTGACGCCGATGGAGGAGACCTTCGGCATCAACAACGTGGCGCTGGTGGACGGGCAGCCTCTGACGCTGGGTCTGAAGGAGCTGCTGGAGGTCTACGTCGACCACCGCTTCGAGGTGGTCCGGCGACGCAGTGACTTCCGGCGGCGCAAGCGCCAGGAGCGGCTGCACCTGGTCGAGGGCCTGCTGGTGGCGCTGGTCGACATCGACGAGGTGATCGCGCTGATCCGGTCGAGCGACAACGCGGCGCAGGCGAAGGAGCGGCTGGTCGAGCGCTTCTCGCTGTCGGAGGTGCAGACGGCGTACATCCTGGACACTCCGCTGCGGCGGCTGACCCGCTTCGACCGGGTGGAGCTGGAGGACGAGCAGCGGAAGCTGACGGCGGAGATCGCGGAGCTGACGGAGATCCTGGAGTCGGACGCGCGGCTGCGCAGCGTGGTGTCGTCGGAGCTGGGTGCGGTGGCGAAGCAGTTCGGTTCGCCGCGCCGGACGGTGCTGCTGGAGGCGGGGGCGGTGCCGAGTGCGGCGCTGTCGGTGCCGCTGGAGGTGGCGGACGATCCGTGCCGGGTGATGCTGTCGTCGACGGGTCTGCTGGCGCGGACGGCGGACGGCGAGTCGGTGGAGGTGTCGGAGCAGCGGGCGAAGCACGACGTGGTCGTGTCGGCGGTGGCTGCGACGGCGCGGGCGGACGTGGGTGTGGTGACCACGGCGGGCCGGGTGCTGCGGCTGCCGGTGATCGACCTGCCGCAGTTGCCGCCGGGGGCTGCGGCGTCGCTGGCCGGTGGTGCGGCGGTGTCGGAGTTCCTGCGGCTGGAGGCCGGGGAGCGGGCGCTGGCGCTGACGACCCTGGACGAGTCCTCGCCTGGTCTGGCGCTGGGCACGGTGCAGGGCGTGGTGAAGCGGGTGGTGCCGGAGTGGCCGTCGAACAAGGACGAGTTCGAGGTGATCGCCCTCAAGGAGGGTGACGAGGTCGTCGGTGCGGTGGAGCTGGCGACGGGCGAGGAGGACCTGGTCTTCATCGCCTCGGACGCGCAGTTGCTGCGGTACCCGGCGGGTCAGGTGCGGCCGCAGGGTCGTCCGGCCGGCGGCATGGCGGGCATCAAGCTGTCGGAGGGGGCCCGGGTGCTGTCGTTCACGGCGGTGGATCCGGGTGCGGACGCGGTGGTGCTGTCGGTGGCGGCGGCGTCGGGGACGCTGTCGGGCGGTGAGCACACGACGTGGAAGGTGACGCCGTTCGAGGTGTATCCGCGCAAGGGCCGGGCGACGGGCGGTGTCCGTTGCCAGCGGTTCCTGCGGGGTGAGGACGTGTTGGCGTTCGCGTGGGCGGGTGCGGTGCCGGCGTTGGCGGCTGCGGCGAACGGTTCGCCGGTGGTGCTGCCGGAGCGGGATCCGCGCCGGGACGGTTCGGGTTCGCCGGTGTCCGCGCAGGTCGCGGCGGTCGGCAGCCGGCTGTAGGGCCGGTTCCGCGTGGGCGGGGGCGCTGCTTCGGCGGCGCCCCCGTCGGCGTTGCGGCGGGGGTCGGTGCGGTCGGCGGGGTGCCCGGGGCGGTGCTTCGACGCCGGGGCTGCCGGGGGTGGCGAGGGTAGGCTTGCCTGGGTGAGCACCTGTGCGACGTTGTCGCTGGAACTGTCCGAGCCGTTGGCCGCGACCGCGGCGACGGCCTCGACCTGGCTGCTGTTGGAGCAGGCCGGGCCGTGGGGGGCGAAGGCGCTGGTGGAGAGCCATCTGGAGACCGCGGTGGGGGCGGCGCTGGAGGCGGCCGCGGCGGGTTCGGGGGTGCGGGTGGCGCTGGTTCGTTCTCCCGGCCGTCATGCGGACGCCCGGCTCCGGGACCGGCACCGGGTGGTCGTGGCGCACACGGTGCCGGGCCGGTCGTGGGTGCGGCGCTGGTCGGTGGCGGATCCGGCGGAGCTGCTGGGCCTGGACTTCGCGGCGCTGGGTGCGGGGGTGCACGGCGGTCTGGGGGTGGAGCACGACGGCGGTCCCCTCGCGCTGGTCTGCACGAACGGCCGCCGGGACCGGTGCTGTGCGCTGCTGGGGCGTCCGTTGGCGGCGGAGCTGGCGGCGTCGGGCCTGGGCGAGGTGTGGGAGGTGACGCACCTGGGCGGTCACCGGTTCTCGCCGACGATGCTGGTGCTGCCGTTCGGGTACGCGTACGGGCGGCTGTCGGGGGCGGCGGCGAAGGAGGTGCTGGCGTCGACGGCGGCGGGGCACACGGTGCCGGAGTTCTCGCGGGGCCGGTCGTGCTGGGACCGCCCGGGTCAGGCGGCGGAGCATGCGGTGCGCCTCGCGGTGGGTGAGACGGCGGCGGAGGCGCTGACGGTGCGCCAGGCGGCGGTGGTCGGCGGCTGGTCGGTGGAGGTGCGGCACGTGGACGGCCGCGGCTGGCGGGTGCCGGTGACGGCGGGGGTGTCGGAGCCGCCGCGTCCGGAGAGCTGCGGGAAGGCGGCGGGGCTGCCGTCGCGGATGGTCGCGGGGCCGGTGGAACGGCTGTGACGGCCCCTCGCCCGCTGTCCGGGAGGGCGGGGGGGCCGTCACAGGTCGCGGGGCCGGGTCAGCCGGTGGCCTTGTTGACGAACTCGGTGGTGTAGGTCTTGGCGAGGTCGATGCCCGCCTCCTTGCCCTTGACGTCGGGGTGGAAGGCGCCGAGGACGGCGAGGACGGTCTTCGGGCCGTCGGCGGGCATGACGCCGTCGGTGGTGAACATCGGCAGGGTGGCCTTGATGGCGGCCGCGTACTGCTCGGCGCCGCCCTGTGCGTAGTCGGCGGGCATCTTCGCGGCGATCTCCTCGGGGGTGTGGGTGTTCATCCACTTGAGGGTCTTGACGAAGGCGTTGGCGAGCTTCTGCACGGTGTCCTTGTTGCCGTTCACCCAGGCGGTGTTCATGTACAGCGAGGACGAGGGGTAGAGGCCGCCGAGGGCGGCCTTGGAGCCCTCGGGGGTGCGCATGTCGTACAGCACCGTGCCGATGTTCTTGGAGACGATGTTGGCGACGGTCGGGTCGGTGGTCATGCCGGCGTCGATGGAGCCCTGCTGCATCGCGGCGATGAAGGTCTGGCCGGCGCCGACGGCGATCGGGCTGAACTGGCTGGTGTCGATGCCGTTCTTGACGGCGAGGTACTTGGTGAGGAAGTCGGTGGAGGAGCCGATGCTGGTGACGCCGAGCTTGCGGCCCTTGAAGTCGGCGCCGCTCTTGATGGCGTCGGCCTGCTTGGCGGAGACGACCTCGACCTCGCCGGGGGCCTGCGAGAACTGGACGACGGACTCGACGCTCTTGCCCTTGGCCTGCAGGTCGATGGTGTGGTCGTAGAAGCCGACGGCGCCCTGGACGTCACCGGCGAGGAGGGCGGTGGTGGCGTTGACGCCGGCGGGCTCGCTCATCAGCTCGACGTTGACGCCGGCCTCGGCGAAGTAGCCGAGCCGCTGGGTGAGCATGGCGGGCATGTAGATGACCTTGTCGAGGCCACCGACCATGATCTTGACCTTGGGGCCCTCGACGGTGGGGCCGGCCGGGGCGGCGCCGTTGTGCGAGGTGGAGGCGGCGTCGTTGGCGCAGGCGGCCAGCGGCAGGAGGAGGGCGGCGGCGAGGGCGGCGGCGGTTCTGCGCATGGGTGGGGGCCTTCCTGGGTGCGCGGGGGGAGTCTTCTGCGGGGGAGCTACTGCGGGGCGTGCTGCGGGAACTGCGGGGTGGGGCCGCGGCTCAGCGGCCGTCGCCGGAGTCGGCGGGCTTCCAGCGGAAGAGCCGCTTCTCGGCGAAGGTGAGCAGGCCCTCGGTGAACAGGGCGACCACGGCGAGGATGGTCATCGCGGCGTAGACGCCGGCCGCGTTGAAGGTGCCCTGGGCGGCGGCGACCATCAGGCCGAGGCCCTTGGTGGCGCCGATGTACTCGCCGACGATCGCGCCGATCAGGGCGAAGCCGAAGCTGACGTGCAGGCTGGTGAAGATCCAGGTGGTGGCGGCGGGGATGACGACCTGCAGGGTGACCTTGCGGTTGTCGGCGCCGAGGATGCGGGCGTTGGCGACCAGGTTGCGGTCGACCTCGCGGGCGCCCTGGAAGGCGTTGAAGAACACCGGGAAGAACACCAGGACGACGGCGGAGGCGACCTTGGACGCCGGGCCGAGGCCGAACCAGATCAGGAAGATCGGCGCGAGGACGATCCGCGGGATCGCGTTGAGGACCTTGATGTAGGGCCCGAACACGTCGGCGAGGAAGCGGATCCGGCCGAGCGCGATGCCCAGCAGGACGCCGGTGACGACACCGATCACCCAGCCGCTGAGCGCCTCGTACAGCGTGTAGCCGATCTGCTCGCCGAGCGAGCCCTGGGCGGTGCCGTGGGTGATCCACTGCCAGATCTGCGCCCAGATCTTCGACGGCTGGGAGAAGTTGAACGGGTCGATCGCACCGGTGCGGGCGCAGACCTCCCACAGGCCGAGGAAGGCGACGAGCACACCGGCCCGGGCGGCGTACACGCCGTTGCGGCGGTTGCGGGCGGCCCGTTCGCGGACCTGGCTGCGGGTGGCGGCGGGGGCGGCCGCGGGTGCGGCGGCGGGGGCGGTCTCAAGCGGCACGACCCGCTCCTCTCTCACGGGTGATGCGGACTTCCTCGCCGAGGGAGGCCCAGATCTCGCGGTACAGCTCGACGAAGCGGGGCTCCAGGCGGACGGCCTCGACGGTGCGCGGCCTCGGCAGGTCGACGGTGAAGACCTCCTTGACGGTGGCCGGTCCCGCGGTCATCACGACGACCCGGTCGGCGAGGGCGATCGCCTCGTCGAGGTCGTGGGTGACGAAGACGACCGAGGAGCCGGTGCCCGCCCACAGCTCCAGCAGCTGGTCGGACATCAGGGCCCGGGTCTGCACGTCGAGCGCGGAGAACGGCTCGTCCATGAGCAGGATCTTCGGGTCGTTGACGAAGGTCTGGGCCAGCGCGACGCGCTTGCGCATGCCGCCGGACAGCTGGTGCGGGTAGCGGTCCTCGAAGGCGGCGAGGCCGACCCGGGCGAGCCAGTCGCGGGCCTTCTCGCGGGCCTCGTCGGCACCGACACCGCGGAACCGGGGGCCGGCGGTGACGTTGGAGAGCACCGTCCGCCACGGGAAGACGGCGTCCTGCTGGAAGACGAAGCCGACGTTCGGGTTGATCCCGTCGACGTGCTCGCCGTAGACCTTCACCTCGCCCTCGGTGGGCTCCTCCAGGCCGCTGACCAGGGTCAGGGTGGTCGACTTGCCGCAGCCGGTGGGGCCGACGACGGCGACGAACTCGCCGGGGGCGACGGTGAGGTCGAGGTCCCGGACGGCGGTGTGCAGGGTGCCGGACGGCGTCCGGAAGCGTTTGGTCGCCCCGGTCAACTCGATCGCCGGGACGGCGCCGGCCTTGTGCGGGCTCACGTGAACCACCTACCTCCTCGGCCGGCGTCGTCGCCGGCTCGGTGCTGTGCTCCGGGACGCTACGAGCGGCACCGGCCGCGGCGGGAGGCTTGCGGGCGTAACGCGGCTTTCCCGCGTTGAGGGCTGTTCTGCTCCTTTTGCTTCCGCTACAACGGCTGGGCGGGGCTGGCACGAAACACGGACGAAACGTAGGGTGACCGTCCACCCCGCCCCGCCGAGCACGGAAGGAGTCCGCCGTGAGGCGTCCGCACTGGCCACGCCGGGTCTTCGCGCAGCTCCTGCTCAGCCAGACCGTGGTCACGGTCGGTGTCACCGCGGTGACGGCGGGACTGTTCCTCGCGCCGGTCAGCCGGGAGCTCGACCGGGACGCGATGCAGCGGGCCCTGTCGATCGCGCAGGCCACCGCCGCCGACGACGCGCTCGCCCGGGCGGCCGCCGCCCGGGACTCGCGGACCGCCCAGCAGGGCGCCGAGCAGATCCGGCTGGCCACCGGCGCGAGCTTCGTGGTGATCACCGACACCGACGGCATCCGGCTGTCCCACACCGACCCGTCGCGGATCGGACTGCGGGTGTCCACCGACCCCCAGCCGGCGCTGCGCGGCGAGTCGGTCACCGCGATCCAGGACGGCACGCTCGGCCGCACCGCCCGCGGCAAGGTACCGCTGCGACTCACGGACGGGAGGATCGTCGGCGAGGTCTCGGTCGGGATCAGCGACGGCTCGATCCGCCGCCGGCTGCTGTCGATGACGCACGGCATCCTGCTGTGCGCAGGCGCCGGCCTGGCCGCCGGCCTGGCCGCGACGCTGCTGCTCGCCCGCCGGCTCAAGCGCCGCACCCACAACATCGCGGTCGCCGACATCGCCGCGCTGCTCGTCGAGCGGGAGGCGATGCTGCACGGCATCCGCGAGGGCATGGTGGCCCTCGACGGGGCGGGCCGGATCCGGCTGGCCAACGACGAGGCGCTGCGGCTGCTGGCGCTGCCGGAGGACTGCGCCGGGCGGACGGTGGACGCGCTGCTGCCACCGGGGCGGCTCGCGGACGTGCTGACCGGGCGGATCACCGGCACCGACCTGCCCGCGGTGCGCGACGACCGGGTGCTGGTGGTGAACCGGATGACCACCGCCGACGGCGGCGCCGTCACCACGCTCCGCGACCGCACCGAACTCGAATCGCTGGTGCGCGAGCTGGACAACACGCGGAGCCTCACCGAGGCGCTGCGGGCTCAGGACCACGAGCACGCCAACCGGATGCACACCCTGCTCGGCCTGCTGGAGCTCGGCCGGCACGAGCAGGCCGCGGCGTTCATCTCCGAGCAGTCCGGGTCGCACTCCGCGCTGACCGCACGGATCTCCGAGCAGGTGCAGGACCCGCACGTCGGCGCGCTGCTGGCGGGCAAGGCGGCGGTCGCCGCCGAACGGGGCGTGGAGCTCGCCGTCACCGCGGACAGCCACCTGCCGGACGCCGCCGTCGACGCGCGGGCGCTGGTGACGGTGGTCGGCAACCTGGTCGACAACGCCCTGGACGCGGTCGGCGCCGGCCCCGGCGCGGTGGACGTGCGGCTGCGGCCGGTCGGCGCGACCCTGCTCGTCGAGGTCGCGGACAGCGGCCCCGGCGTGCCCGAGGAGCTGCGCACGCTCGTCCTCGAGGAGGGCTGGACGAGCAAGGACGCCCCGGCGCACCGGCCGCGCGGCCTGGGCCTGGCGCTGGTGGGCCGGGTGGTGGAGCGGTCCGGCGGCCGGCTGGCGGTCGGCACCGGGCCGCGCGGCGGCGCCCGGTTCACGGTGGAACTGCCCGAGGCCCTGCACCCGGTGGAGACGGCATGATCGACGTACTGGTGGTGGACGACGACTTCCGGGTCGCCGAGGTGCACGCGGCGTACGTCGCCAAGGTGCCCGGCTTCCGGGTCACCGGGCGGGCGCACAGCGCGGCCGAGGCCCTCGCCAGCCTGGAGCGCTCCCCCGTCGACCTGGTGCTGCTCGACCACCACCTGCCGGACGAGACCGGTCTCGCCCTGGTGCGGCGGCTGCGCGAGGGCGGCATCGGCTGCGACGTGATGATGGTGACCGCCGCCCGGGACGTGACCACCGTGCACGCCGCGATGCAGCACGGCGCCCTGCAGTACCTGGTGAAGCCGTTCACCTTCGCCGGACTGCGGGAGAAGCTCACCGGGTACGCCGAGCTGCGCCACGCCCTGGCCGGCGCGGCCACCCGGGAGGCCGGCCAGGACGAGGTCGACAGGATGTTCGCGGCCCTGCGGAGCGCCGCCGCGCCGGCCGCGCTGCCGAAGGGCCACTCCGCCCCGACCACCGATCTGGTGCTCGGGGCGCTGCGCGGAGCCGGGCAGCCGCTGTCCGCCCAGGAGGTCGCGGACGCCACCGGCCTGTCCCGGTCGACGGCGCAGCGGTACCTGAAGCAGCTGGCCCGGGACGGGCGGCTGCGGTTGAGCCTGCGGTACGGCGACACGGGCCGGCCGGAGCACCAGTACGGGCTCGCCGCCGGGCGGTAGGGCGAGGGGCGGCGGGGCGCGGCCGCGCCGCTCGTGGTCTGTCCCGGGGCCGGCCGGCCGAGGCGTACGCGGTTTCCCACGCCGTTGGCAGGGCAGCCGCCTGACGTTCGGTCATTTGTCGGGCACTCACGGTGGCGATTCTGTCACGGACATGACATAGTCGCCACAGGAACCCCGACAAGGCTCTGATTCAAAGGAGAACAGTGCCATGATTTCACGTATCGCAGGTCTGGCCACTGCTGTGGCAACGATCAGCACCCTGGCCTCGGGAACCGCGGCTGCTGCGCCCCAGCCCGCGTGCCCCGCGTCGATCACCCGGCCGTGCGTCTGGCAGCAGCCGAGCACCGAGGGCGTGGTGGGCGCGGCCCGCCTCGACACCGCGGACCATACCCGGCCCACGCTGCTCCGCGTCGAGGTGCGGATCCAGCGCGCCTGGGGCCGCCCCTGGGAGACGGTGGCCAGCTCCACGCTGGTCGCCAGCACCAGGACGCTCTCGCTGACCACCCCGGCCGTCCGCACCGACTACCGCACCATCGTCTGTGCCACCGGAGGCCCCGCCGACGCGCCCGAGCTGCACAGCACCAACTGCACGCTCTGACGCACCGCCACCGGCGCCGCGGGCAGGCCTGGAGCATCCGTGGGGGAGCTCTAGACCGCCCCGGCGCCGGTGAGCGAGCGGACCTCCATCTCGGCGAAGCGGTCCGGGTCGGCCGGCTCGCGGTCGGTCACCGTGCCGATCCAGCCCGCCAGGAAACCCAGCGGGATCGACACCAGGCCCGGGTTCTCCAACGGGAAGAAGTGGAAGTCCACGCCCGGCAGGACGGACGCGGGCGTGCCGGACACCACCGGCGAGAACACCACCAGCAGCACCGCCGGCACCAGCCCGCCGTACACCGCCCAGACCGCACCGCGGGTGGTGAAACGCCGCCAGAACAGGCTGTACAGCAGGGTCGGCAGGTTGGCGGAGGCGGCCACGGCGAAGGCCAGGCCCACCAGGAAGGCGACGTTCAGCCGCTGCGCGAACAGGCTCAGCACGATCGCCAGCGCGCCGATCGCCACCGCGGACAGCCGGGCCGCCAGCACCTCCTGGCGCTCCGTCACCTGCGGACCGTCGCCGCGCCGCCACGCCCCGGCGTACAGGTCGTGCGCGAAGGCCGCCGACGAGGCCAGGGTGAGCCCGGCGACCACGGCGAGGATGGTGGCGAACGCGATGGCCGAGATCAGCGCGAACAGCAGCACCCCGCGGGTGCTGCCGGTACCGCCGCCGAGCTCCGCCGCGAGCAGCGGCACGGCCGTGTTCCCCGCCGGGTTGGCGCGCCGCACCTCCGCGGAGCCGACCAGGGCGGCCGCGCCGAGGCCGAGCACCACCGCCATCAGGTAGAAGGCGCCGACCAGGCCGATCGCCCAGATCGTGGAGCGCCGGGCGGCCCGCGCCGTCGGCACGGTGTAGAACCGGCAGACGATGTGCGGCAGCCCCGCGGTGCCGAGCACCAGGGCGAGGCCCAGGCTGACGAAGTCGAGCCGACTGGTGAGGCTCGCCCCGTAACGCAGGCCGGGCTCCAGGTAGGCGCCGCCCGCGCCGCTGCGGTCGGCCGCCGTCCGCATCAGCTCGGCGACGTCGCCGTGGAAGCGGACCAGCACCAGGACGGTCAGCAGCACCGAACCCGCGACCAGCAGCACCGCCTTGACGATCTGGATCCAGGTCGTCGCCCGCATCCCGCCGATCGTCACGTAGACGATCATCAGGGCGCCGACGCCGACGATCGTCCAGGCCTTCGCCGGGCCGTCGCCGGTGCCGAGCAGCAACGCCACCAGGCTGCCCGCGCCGACCATCTGCGCCACCAGGTACAGCAGCGAGACCACCAGCCCGGCGGTGCCCGCGGCGGCCCGGACGGGTCGGGCGCGCATCCGCACCGCCAGCACGTCGGCCAGCGTGTAGCGCCCGGCGTTGCGGACGAGTTCGGCCACCAGCATCAGCACCAGCAGCCAGGCCACCAGGAAGCCGATGCTGTACAGCACGCCGTCGTAGCCGTACAGCGCGATCAGCCCGGTGACGCCGAGGAAGGAGGCGGCGGACAGGTAGTCGCCGGAGAGGGCGAGGCCGTTCTGCAGCGGACTGAAGCCGCGGCCGCCGGCGTAGAAGTCCTCGGCGGCCCGGCCGCGGCGGCCCGCCCACAGCGTGATGCCCAGGGTGACCAGGACGACGACGGCGAACAGTGCGACGGCCAGCCCGTGGCGGCCGGGCGACCAGGCGCCCGCGGCGAGGACGGTACGGGCGCTCACCGGAGCCGGTCCTGGGTGTCCCAGCGCAGCTCCAGGGCGGCCCGGTCGCGCTTGGTCCGGGCGTTACGGGCGTACCGCCAGGTGAGCAGGAAGGTCGAGGCGAACTGGCCGAGGGCGAGCACCCAGGCGACGTTCAGCGGACCGGCCAGCTGACGGCGCATCACCTCCGGTGCGGCGGCCTGGGCGACCAGGTAGAGCAGGTACCAGCCGAGGAACAGCACCGTCGCCGGGAGGACGAAGCCCCGGTGGTCGCGGCGGATCCGGGCGAAGGCCTCGCTGGACTGGACCGCCCGGTACACCTCGGCGGCGTCCGCCGCACCCGGGGCGGGGGCCGCGGTGGCGGACGCCTCACGGGTGCCCGCGGCGGGTGCGGGCGGGACGGCCTGCGTCGGGACCACGGCCCGCCGGGCGGCGGGCCGGCCCGGCAGCCGGTCGGCCCACCAGTCGAAGCTCTGCTGCTGCGCCACGAACGCTCCTGGACGGGGACGCACGCGCGCGCGGCGTCCGGCACGGCGCCGGAACGGAAGCCTCCGGCCGCTGACCCGACCAGAATGGGACCGCCGTCCGCCGCTGCGCCAATCGACGCAGGAACGTTCACCCAAACTGATGAGCGGGGTCCGCCCTCACGAACTCCGGGAAATTCCATGCCGATAGGCGTACGCCACGGCCTGCGCGCGGTCCCGCACCGCGGTCTTCGCGAAGAGGTTGTTGATGTGCGTCTTCACCGTGGACGGGCTGACGAACAGCTCGGCCGCGATCTCCGCGTTGGAGAGCCCCTCCGCGATCAGCGCCAGTACCTCGGCCTCCCGCGCGGTGAGGCCGTCCGGCAGCGCGGGCAGCACCGACGGCCGCTGCGGCGCCGACGGCCGCTGCGGTTGCGGGAGCTGCTGCGGCTCCGGGGGCCGCGGGTCGCGGGGCTGCCCCGACAGGCTCTCCAGCAGCCGCCGCTGCACCTGCGGCGACAGCCCGGCCGCACCGGAGCGGACGTCCGCGATCGCCCGGGCGATCTCCTCGGCCCCGGCGTCCTTCGTCAGGTAGCCGCGGGCGCCGGCCCGCAGCGCCGGGAAGAGCGAGTCGTCGTCGGCGTACGTGGTGAGCACCACCACCTCCGTGCCGGGGTGCCCGGCCCGGATCCGCCGGGTCGCCTCGACGCCGTCGCAGCGCGGCATCCGAAGGTCCATCAGCACCACGTCCGGCGCGAGTTCGGCGACCAGGCGCACCACCTCCTCGCCGTCCGCGGCCGCACCGACCACCTCGATCCCCGGCAGCAGGCCCAACAGCATCACGATGCCCTCGCGCACCACGGTCTGGTCGTCCGCGACGACCACCCTGGTGACCGGCCCCGCGCTCACGCCGGCACCCTCAGCAGCACCCGCCAACCTCCGTCCTCGGGACCTGCGGACAGCTCACCGCCGAGCAGTTCGGCGCGCTCCCGCATCCCCAGCAGACCGTACCCGGAACCGCTGTCGGCCAGCCCCTGCGGGGTGCCGCCGCGCGCCGGGCGGGAGTTGCGCACCTCCAGCTCGACGGCGTCCGGCAGGTAGGCGAGCCGCACCGCGACCCGGCTGCCCGGCGCGTGCTTGCGGGCGTTGGTGACCGCCTCCTGCGCCACCCGGCGCACCGCCAGGCCGGCCTCGGCGGGCAGCGGCCGCGGCGGGCCCCCGATCGCCAGCGCGGCCCGCTCACGGTCCGTCAGCTCGACCAGGAAGTCGCCGACCGGGGTGAGTTCGCCGCGCAGTGCGGACAGCGCCTGCCGGGTCTCCGCCAGCCCCTCCTGTGCCATCCGGCGGGCCGCCACCACCCGCTCGCGGACCTGCTCGCGCTCCGCACCGCGGTCCAGCATCAACCGGGCCGCCTCCAGGTGGACGAGCTGCGCGGAGAGGCTGTGCGCCAGCACGTCGTGGATCTCCCGGGCGATCCGGGCCCGCTCGGCGAGCGCGGCGCTCTCCGCCTCGGCCGCGCGGGCCGCCCGCTCCTGTTCGAGCAGCCGCCGCTGGGTGCCGCGCGCCTCCGCGTCCAGCCGCAGCAGGTAGCCGAGCAGGCCGAGCCCGCCGGCCGTGGTCAGACCCGCGACCAGCGCCTCTCCGCTCATCAGCGCGTACGAGACGAGGGCCGCGCCGGTGACCGCCGCACCGGCGGCCAGCGGCAGGCGGACCAGCGCGAGGACGGCGAGGCCGCCCCAGAGGATCCCGGCCAGGGTGTCCGCGCCGCCGTCCTTCGCCAGTGCGGCGATCGCCAGCAGGCCCGCCGCGCAGGCCAGCGCGGACCACAGCCGGCGGGCCCGGGAGGTGAGGTGGAAGCCGACCAGCAACGCGGCCGACTCGGCCATCCAGCCGCCCGCGACGACGGCCGCCCAACCGGTGAACCGGCCGGTGGAGAAGGTGCCCCACACCACCACGGTCAGCAGGACCAGCCGGCCGCCGGCGGTGATCACCTGCCGGGGCCGGGTGGCCGGCTCCCGGTGGGACGCGCTGCCGGCGGGCCAGCCGGTCCAGAACTCCAGGGTCACCCAAGGCTCCTCACGCACGGTCAGAGGACGGCGGGCCGGTCGAAGGTCTGCGCCACCCGCAGCTTCAGCACCGCCCCGCGGACCAGCAGCAGCACTCCCAGCGACAGCAGCAGCACGGCGGTGCTCTGGTGCACGTGCAGTGCGCCGCCGAGGGCGTACCAGCCGATCCTCAGCACGATCATGCCCACCCAGGCGGCCACCGTGGCGCGGGTGCCCTTCGCCCAGACCGTGCCGTCGGCCTCCTGCCACAGCCGCACCGTCCACCCCCAGACGCACCCCATGGCGAGCACCGTCAGCAGCGAACCGGCCAGCACGGCCACCGCCGCCACGCGGTGGTCGCGGTCGATCAGCGCCGGGTCGCGCAGCGCGACCACGGCCAGCACCAGCGGCACCGGCCAGAAGCGGCCCCCGGTCTCGATCAGGCGCGCCTTCATCTGGCGGGTGACCACCAGGGCGACCACCGCGAGGGCGACCAGCACGTTGGCGAGGGCGGCGAGGGACGACATGACGGGCTCCCGGTGAGAGGTCGGCTGACCTCTCCGACGCTACGGACCGGGCGTCCCGCGCACCTCGGAGCGCGGGACGAGATCCGCGAGGACGTCGTGCCGGGGGTTCTCCACCCGCAGGTGGAGAACCCCCGGCACGACGGGGCGCGGACCCGGGTCCGGGCCGGTGGCGGCTCAGGCGTCGATGCGCGAGCGGTCCAGGGTCGCCGCGGAGTCCACGATGAACTCCTTGCGAGGGGCCACGTCGTTGCCCATCAGCAGGTCGAAGGTCTTCTCCGCCGCCTCCAGGTCGCCGAGGTTGATCCGGCGCAGGATGCGGTGGCGCGGGTCCATGGTGGTCTCCGCCAGCTGGTCCGCGTCCATCTCGCCGAGGCCCTTGTACCGCTGCACCGGGTCCTTCCAGCGCAGCCCCTTGGACTGGAACTCCAGCAGGGTGCGGCGCAGTTCGGCGTCCGAGTAGGTGTAGTGGTACTTGCCCTGGCCGCGCTTGGGGTTGGTGAGCTCGATCCGGTGCAGCGGCGGCACCGCGGCGAACACCCGGCCCTGCTCGACCATCGGCCGCATGTACCGCTGGAAGAGCGTCAGCAGCAGGCAGCGGATGTGCGAGCCGTCGACGTCGGCGTCGGCCATGAAGATGACCCGGCCGTAGCGGGCCTGGTCGATGTCGAAGGTCCGGCCGGAGCCCGCTCCTATGACCTGGATGATCGAGGCGCACTCGGCGTTCTTGAGCATGTCGGCCACCGAGGCCTTCTGCACGTTCAGGATCTTGCCGCGGATCGGCAGCAGCGCCTGGAACTCGGAGTTGCGCGCCAGCTTGGCGGTGCCGAGCGCCGAGTCGCCCTCGACGATGAACAGCTCGCTGCGGTCCACGTCGTCGCTGCGGCAGTCGGCGAGCTTCGCCGGCAGCGAGGAGGTCTCCAGCGCCGTCTTCCGGCGCTGCGCCTCCTTGTGCTGCCGGGCGGCGACCCGGGTGCGGGCGGCCGCGACGACCTTCTCCAGGACGGCCCGGGCCTGGAGCTTCTCGTCCTTCTTGGCGGAGGTGAGGAAGGCCTTCAGCTCCTTGGCGACCACGGCGGCGACGATCCGGTTGGCCGCCGAGGTGCCGAGCACCTCCTTGGTCTGGCCCTCGAACTGCGGCTCGGCGAGCCGGACGGTGACCACCGCGGTGAGGCCCTCCAGGGCGTCGTCCTTGGAGATGTCGTCCTCGGCGACGCGCAGCAGCTTGGCGCTGCGCAGCACCTCGTTGACGGTCTTGGCGAGGGAGCGCTCGAAGCCGGTGACGTGGGTGCCGCCCTTGGGGGTGGCGATGATGTTGACGAAGGAGCGCATCGTGCTGTCGTAGCCGGCGCCCCAGCGCAGCGCGATGTCCACGCCGAGGTGGCGGGTGACCTCGGTCGGGGTCATGTGGCCGAGCTCGTCCAGGACGGGCACGGTCTCCTTGAAGTTGCCCTCGCCGTGCAGCCGCAGCACGTCGCAGATCGGCTTGTCGGGGGCGAGGAACTCGCAGAACTCGGCGATGCCGCCGTCGAAGCGGAAGGTCGTCTCGTCGACGGCCTCGCTCTCCGTAAGCCGTTCGTCACGCACGACGATCGTCAGGCCGGGGACGAGGAAGGCCGTCTGCCGGGCGCGGGCGTGCAGGCTCTCCAGGGAGAGCCGGGCGTCCTTGAGGAAGATCTGCCGGTCGGCCCAGTAGCGGATCCGGGTGCCGGTGCGGCCGCGCGGGGCCCTCCCCTTCTTGGTGAGGCCGCCGGCCGCCTCGAAGGGGGCGTCCGGGGAGAGCTCGGTGAAGTGGCCGGGGGTGCCGCGGCGGAAGCTGATCGCGTGGGTGTGGCCGCTGCGGTCGACCTCCACGTCCAGGCGGGCGGAGAGCGCGTTGACGACCGAGGCACCGACGCCGTGCAGACCGCCGGAGGCCGCGTAGGAACCGCCGCCGAACTTGCCGCCGGCGTGCAGCTTCGTCATGACGACCTCGACGCCGGACAGGCCGGTCTTCGGCTCGACGTCGACCGGGATGCCGCGGCCGTTGTCGCGCACCTCGACCGAACCGTCCTCGTGCAGCAGCACCTCGATCCGGTCGCAGAAGCCGCCGAGGGCCTCGTCGACCGAGTTGTCGATGATCTCCCACAGGCAGTGCATCAGACCGCGGCTGTCGGTGGACCCGATGTACATGCCCGGCCGCTTGCGGACGGCCTCCAGGCCCTCGAGGACGAGCAGGTGCCGAGCGGTGTAGTTGGAACCGTCGTCTTTGGCCAGCAGGGCGGACGGCACTGATTCGGCACTCATGCGGCGTTGCACTCCTCAATGAAGTTCTCTGACTCGTCTGCGCGGGCGCCCCCTTGCCCCCGACCCGCTCTCACAGGGCGAGACGGCGGGGTGTGGCGCCCGTCGCAGCCTGTACGCGCTGCGCGAACACGACCTTGGCCGGGCACCGACGCCCCGGGACGCCATCTCCTCCTGCCACCACGGTTCCTGGCGGACCGTGGCACCGGGCACAGGCGGCGGAGCTGCTGCGATGCAGGCTACCGGTGCTCGGGACGGGGCTTATGCTCCAACCCAGCAGAGGATTATGCTACGCGGACCTCGGACATCGCCTCGATCGGGCGTTCGAGGAGGGGTGGCCGCCACGGGAATCGGCACGCATGAACCGCCGGGCCCCGGGGCACGTCCTCATCAACAAGCAGAATCCTCAGAGAAGAAAAGCCACGAGCGGGAACGAAATCGACCTGGTTGGATGTTGACCCTGGTACGACAGCTCGTCGAGCTAGAGAAGAGGCGACGTGACTACTGTTCTGACCCCTGCGAGCCCGCTCACCGCGGCTGACCGCTGCGACCGTTGCGGCGCCCAGGCCTACCTGCGCGTTGTCCTCGCAAGCGGCGGAGAACTGCTCTTCTGCGCCCACCACGGCCGGAAGTTCGAGCCCGAGCTCAAGAAGATCTCTGTGGAGATACAGGACGAGACGGGTCGTCTGGGCACGACGCCCTCGACGGCCTCCGACGACGAGCGCTGACCGCAGCGCTCCATCGGCGAGCCGGGTCCACCCGGGGCACGGGGCCGGGCGACAGGTCGAAAGGCCTGCCGCCCGGCCCTTTTGCACACCCTCGTGCGCGCCTGCGCGCACACCCTGCGTCGCGTTCCGTGAGGGCGTGCCCACGCAGCGGAACCGCCCGCGCACGGACTGCCACCGGCCGCAGGCGGACTGACACCGCGTCGGACGGTGACCGTCAGAGTGCGGAGCGCACATCGTCCGCCACCGCGGCGAGCCGGGTGTAGACCCCCGGGTGCGCCGCCTCCGCGCAGCCCGTCCCCCAGGACACCAGCCCGACCAGCCGCCCGGCCACCACCAGCGGTCCGCCGCTGTCGCCCTGGCACGCGTCCCGCCCGCCCTGCTCGGCACCGGCGCACACCATGACCCGCGCGTCGTAGGGACTGTCCCCATCCGCGGGGTAGGCGCGCGAACACACCTCGTCGGAGACCACCGGCACCTCGACCGACCGCAGTGTCGGCGAGTAGCTGCCGTTCCCGCGGGTGTCGCCCCAACCGTAGACCCGCGCCTCGGTGCCGGCGGCGTACGGCTCGGTCTCGCCCTGGGCCACCATGCCGATCACCGGCCGGCCGGCCTGCGGCTCGGCCAGGGTGAGCACCGCCACGTCCCGCAGGTTGCGGGTGAAGTCGTACCCGGGGTCGATCCACACGTTGCGCACGGTGACCTCCCGGCCGTCCCGGTCGCGCAGGTCGTCACGGCCGATCACGGCCTGCAGCCCCGGCCGGTCCGCACGGTGGCCCGTCCGCTCGTCGTAGAAGCAGTGCGCGGCGGTGACCACCTTGGTGGCCGAGACCAGCACGCCGCCGCAGAACTGCCCGGAGCGGCTGCTGCCGAACTGCTGGCGGCTGGCGACGGCGACCATCCACGGGTGGTCGGAGGTGGAGGAGGCCGTACCGCCGACGATCCGGCGCTGCGCCGCGGCGGGGCCGGCCGCGCCGAGCACCGCCAACGAGGCGGGGAGCGTGGCCAGCAGCGCCGCCGCCACCGCCCGGCGGGTGCGGCGGCGGCCGGCACGGGCCGCGGCCGTCCGTCCGGGGTCGCTGCGGAGGTCAAGGGGGCGGGGCCGGATGGCGGGGACGTCCAGGGAGGGCACCGGATCTCCAAGCTGGCTCGACGACGGACAACCGGCACAGCGTAGTCGAGCCGTTACCCAACGTGGCGTCACCTTGCGTGCGGCCACCCGTACGAGGGACACCGGCGGTGCTGCCGTCGGCACGGCTCCCCCGCCCGGGCGGTTCGGCTCCCCGGGCGTACGGAGAGCGGGCCCGGGCGTGCCGAAGGGCCCGGAGCGTGGTGCTCCGGGCCCTTCGGACCTGTCTCGTCGCCGGGCCGCCGTGGCCCCGGGGATCAGTCCAGGTAGTCGCGCAGGACCTGCGAACGCGACGGGTGCCGCAGCTTCGACATGGTCTTCGACTCGATCTGGCGGATGCGCTCACGGGTGACGCCGTAGACCTTGCCGATCTCGTCCAGCGTCTTCGGCTGACCGTCCGTCAGGCCGAAACGCATCGAGACGACGCCGGCCTCACGCTCGGACAGGGTGTCGAGCACGGAGTGCAGCTGCTCCTGGAGCAGGGTGAAGGAGACCGCGTCGGCCGGGACGACCGCCTCGGAGTCCTCGATCAGGTCACCGAACTCGCTGTCGCCGTCCTCGCCGAGCGGGGTGTGCAGCGAGATCGGCTCGCGGCCGTACTTCTGGACCTCGATGACCTTCTCGGGGGTCATGTCGAGTTCCTTGGCCAGCTCCTCCGGGGTGGGCTCGCGGCCCAGGTCCTGGAGCATCTGGCGCTGGACGCGGGCCAGCTTGTTGATGACCTCGACCATGTGCACCGGGATGCGGATGGTGCGGGCCTGGTCGGCCATGGCGCGGGTGATCGCCTGGCGGATCCACCACGTGGCGTAGGTCGAGAACTTGTAGCCCTTGGTGTAGTCGAACTTCTCGACCGCACGGATCAGACCGAGGTTGCCCTCCTGGATGAGGTCCAGGAAGAGCATGCCGCGGCCGGTGTAGCGCTTGGCCAGCGAGACCACCAGGCGGAGGTTGGCCTCCAGCAGGTGGTTCTTGGCCCGGCGGCCGTCCTCGGCGATGATCTCCAGCTCGCGCTTGAGCTTCGGAGCGAGCTTGTCGGCCTGGCTCAGCTTGTCCTCGGCGAACAGGCCGGCCTCGATCCGCTTGGCGAGCTCGACCTCCTGCTCGGCGTTGAGCAGCGGGACCTTGCCGATCTGCTTGAGGTAGTCCTTGACCGGGTCGGCGGTGGCACCGGCGACGGCGACCTGCTGGGCCGGCGCGTCGTCCTCGTCGTCGTCGGAGAGGACGAAGCCCTCCGACTCCTCCTCGGGCTCGCCCTCGGCCTTGTCGCCGGGGAGCGCCACCTCTTCGAGCAGCTCCTCCTCGCCCAGGGCCTCCTCCTCGCCGGCCTTGCCGGTCTTGGAGGCGGTGGTCTTCTTGGCGGCGGTCTTCTTGGCGGGCGCGGCGGTCTTCTTGGCCGCGGCCTTCTTCGCCGGGGCGGCGGCCTTCTTCGCGGCGGTCTTCGCCTCGACGGCCTCGACGGAACCGGACCCGATCACCGTGGTCTCCGCGGCGACCGCGGCCACCACGGCCGGGGCGGCCACGGGGACGGCCGGCGTGGCGGCCGGTGCGATGCGCACCGGCGGCTTGGCCGGGGCGGCCGGGGTCCGAGTGGTGACCGTCTTGGTCGCGGTGCGCTTGGTGGTGCTCTTGGCCGCGACGCTCTTGCGCTTGGAGCCGGCCGGTTCGGCCGCACTGACCATGAGGTCCACTCCTTCCTCAATCAGCACCTGGTTGAGGCTGCGCATGACGTTCTTCCACTTGGTGACCGGGATCTGGTCCGCCTCGAACGCCTGACGCACGTCGTCACCGGCGATCTGCCCCTGGGCCTTGCCCCGCTCGATGAGCGCGAGCAGTGCTGCGGACTCGGCGATCTCGGGGGGGAGCGAACGGGATGTGCTGGCCGACACGAACAACCTCTCGGACGATGAGTGGACTCGAACCCGTACCCGACCGTACGAGAGGACGGGGGACGATCACGCACGATCACGTGCGGGGTCGACTCCGACCGGCTCGGACTTGAGGACGAGGACTGGGTTTGCAGGACGGCAGCAGCGCCGCAGACCAACACAGCATTCTGACATGGTGGTGGTATTCCGGAGCTGCTTCCGCTCCGTACACATCGCTGCCACCCCTCAAGTGTTACGCATCCCGTTCGTGGCGCGGGTCACACCACCGGCGGAACCGCCGTGGACCCCCCGCGGCCTCGGGCGGAACGGCCTCGACACCGGGCGACACGGCCCTCCGGCCGCCCCGGGGGACGGGGCTCGGGCGGCGGAAGGGCCGTGCGGCACCGGTGCTGCGGGGCGGTGCGGCTCAGTGCGGCTCGGTGCGGCCGTGCGGGCACCGGGTGGTGCGGGTCGGTGCGGCCGTGCGGGCCTCGGGTGGCGCGGGGTGCGGCCTCGAATCCTGGTCCGGACGCTCCGCTCAGTGCTCGCGCGGGGCCGGGACGGCGTGCTCGATGTCGGGATGGACGGTGAGCAGCGCCCGGACGGCCGTCTCCGCGGCGGTGCCGTCGCCCGTGCCGAGGGCGTCGACCAGGCGGACGTGCAGGCTGATCGCGGTGTCCGAGGGACGCTCGCAGGTGGAGCCGGGGCCGCCCGACACCTGCAGGGCGCAGGAGACGATGCCGGAGAGGTGCTCCAGCATGCGGTTCCCGGCCATCTGCAGCACCAGGTTGTGGAGCTCGGCGTCGGCCCGGCCGTAGCCGACGCCGTCGCCCTGGGTGGCGGCGTGGGCCATGATCTCGGTCAGCTCGACCAGCCGGTGCTGGACGTCCTCCCGGCCGTGGCCGGCGGCGAGGCGGGCGGCCAGCGGCTCGATCGCCCAGCGCAGCTCGAACAGCTCGCGGCGCTGCTCGTCGCGCTGCGGGCCGAAGGCGCGCCACTCGATGATGTCCGGGTCGAGGAGGTTCCAGTCGGCGACCGGGCGGACCCGGGTGCCGACGTTCGGCCGGGCGCTGACCAGGCCCTTGGCCTCCAGCACGCGCAGCGATTCGCGGACGACGGTGCGCGAGACCTCGAACCGCTGGCCGATCTCCTCCGGGACGAGGGGGCGGTCGGCGCCGAGGTCGCCGGAGACGATCATCTGGCCGAGCTGCTGGACCAGCTGGCCGTGCAGGCCGCGGCCGCGGCTGCTGGTGGTCTTGCGGCCGACCCGGCCGAGCTCGGACTCGGCGCCCTCCCAGCGGGGTGCGGGCGGGACGGGCCGTTCGGCGTAGGGGAAGCGGTCGATCTCGGCGGCGGCGATGCTGTCGGCCGGACGGGCGGTGGTCATGGCGGGGTGCGCAAGGGTACTCACACGTCCTTTGTCGGCGATCGCCCCACCCGGCTTGAGGATTCTCGTGAAAAGCACACGAAAGGGTGATCGTCTGCGGCTGGATCATTGACTTCTTATCAGGCAGACCGTCCTCTTTCGATCGCTCGGACGCCGGTTCCGGTCATGGCCCGGCGGCGGACGGGCGGCCGTCCCCGAGCCCCTTCCCGCGGCTCACGGCGCCCGTTCTCACAGCTCGCGGCGCCGGAGCTGGAGCGCGACCGCCGCCGCCAGCCCCAGGGCGGGCGGCACCAGCAGCAGCGCGAGCAGCAACGGGAGCGGCAGGTGCAAGACCTCGGCCACCGCGCGGCCGTCGCGGACGTGCAACCTCTCCAGCCCGTCGTGCAACGGCAGCAGGGTCTTCAGCGTCGGCAGGGGTCGAAGCAGCCGCAGGTCGGGAAGGATCTGCGGCCCTTGGACGACGGCCGGCCCGCCGAGTCCGTCCGCCCCGCCCCCGGACCGGCGCAGCAGCAGGCCGGCGAACAGCTCCCCCGGTACGGCGACCGCTGCCACCAGCACCAACCCCGCGGCGGCCTGCCGCACCAGGGAGGTCGCGACCAGGCCGGCCCACCCCGCCAGCACCACCACCGCGGCGAACACCCCGAACGGCCGGCCGACCGCCGCCAGTGCGGTCTCCCAGCCCCGGGCGGTCCCCCACGCAGGGGAAGCCGCCCACGCCGGGGCGACGACGCTCTCCTGGTGTGCGGCCGGAGCAGGGGTCGCACCCGGGAGGAGTGCGCCGGCGTCCACGCCGGCGGGCAGGGCGAGCCACAGCACCGCGGTGTTCACCAGGACGGTGACGGCGGTGAGCAGGAGCCCGGCCCCGCCGATCGCCGTCAGCTTGGCGAGGATCAGCGCCAAGCGGCGCGACAGTGCGACCCGGGAGGCCGGCAGGCCCGGGTGTCCGACCTCGTGGGCGTAGGAGAGCGCGCCGAGCAGGCAGACGCCCAGAGCGGCGACCGGCAGCGGCACCAGCGGGACGACGGCGGCGACCGCCTGCAGCCCGGCCGCCGCCGGCAGCGGGCCAGGAGCCTGCTGCCGGGCCGCCACGGCGGCCACCGCCGCGCCCACGGCCAGCACGGCGGCCGCGATCAGCCAGGTCGAGCGCAGTCCGCGCAGCCGCCTGACCTCGTACGACAGGGCGTGGAACGGCAGGACGTGGAACGGCAGCGCGCTCACGGGGCCTCACTCCGGTGGTGGTCTCCGTCGGACACCGGACGGGCGGACTCGTCCGGGGCCGGGTGCGGGTGAGCTGTGGGGACTGCGGGGGCCGTGCGTGTTGTGGGGCTGGTCGCGGCGGGGAGTCCCGGTCCCGGCCGGACGGGCGGCAGGGGACGGGTCGGCGGGTCCTCGGCGGCAGGTGCGGCTGCAGGGGCGGGTGCCGCACATGCGAGTGCTGCAGGTGCAGGTGCAGGTGCTGCAGGTGCAGGTGCAGGTGCTGCAGGTGCAGGTGCAGGTGCTGCAGGTGCAGGTGCAGGTGCTGCAGGTGCAGGTGCAGGTGCAGGTGCAGGTGCTGCGGTCGGTGCCGGCGGTCGGCCCGAGCGGGGGAACGGCGGGGTGGACGAGAGCGCGGACGGGGGCGTCGCGGACCCGGCCGGCGCGGGCACGGGCCTCGGACGGGGTCCGGTGGTGGGCGCACCGACGGTCGGCAGCGCTCCGGGGCGGTGCCTGGCGGCGCCGTTGTCGTCCTGCGGGGCCGGTGACGGCGAGGACTGCGAGAGGGGTGAGGGCTGTGACGGGGGCGAGGGGGATGAGATCGGCGAGGACGGCACGGGCTCGGTGCGGTGCAGTCGGACGACCTCGCCGGATCGGCCGGATCCGGAGGGCAGCACGGGGTGGGGCGGCGGGCGGCCGATCGCGCGGTCGGCGAGCTCGTGGAGCAGGATGCCGTGGCGGTGCGCGAGTTCGCCGATCTCGGTGCGGGCCAGACCGCCGACCGCGATGCCCGACCTGCCGTCGGGCCGGACGCGTGCGCCCCGGGCGAGCAGCAGGTCGGCGAACCGGGCCGTCTGCGGCCCCCGCACCACCACCTCCGGGCAGAGCCGGGTGCCCCGGAACTCCGAGGCACTCTGGTCCGCCACCTGACGCCCCCGGACCAGGGTGATCACCCGGTCGGACACCGCGCCGGCCTCCTGCGGGGAGCGGGTGGTCAGCAGCACCGTGCCACCCGCCGCGGCGAAGGACCTCAGGAAGGCGTGCAGCCATTCGGTGCTGCGCGGCGGGAGTCCGGCGGTCGGGTCGTCCAGCAGCAGGGCCTGCGGGTCGCCGAGCAGGGCGGTTGCCAGGGCGAGCCGACGGTTCATGCCCGGTGAGAAGGACCGCAGCCGGTGGGAGGCCACGCCCGCGAGCCTCGCCTGTTCCAACAGGTCGTCGGCACGGCGTGCGGGCACGCCGATCGCGGCGGCGAGCATCCGCAGATGGTCCGCAGCCTTCCGGCCGGGGTGCCCGGGACAGGACGGCCCGGCGTCCGGCACCAGGCCGACCCGGGTCTCGGGGCGACGCAGCCGGCGGTAGGTGCGGCCGTCGAACAGGGCTGCGCCGCGGCCGCGTTCGAGCTCCACCATGAGCCGGATCGCGGTGGTCTTGCCCGCGCCCTCGTCGCCGAGCAGGGCGGTGACCGTGCCGGGACGGGTGTCGAAGGTCAGGTCGAGCAGCGCAGGCGGGGCGCCCCGCCGATGGACCTTGGTCAGTCCGGTGATCTGGATCATCGCTGCCTGCTCCCGTGCCTCGGCCGACCGGGTGCGCCGGCCCCGGGGGCGCGGCGCTCCGCTGCCCGCGCCAGCACCCTAGGCCCCGGCGGGGAGGATTCCGGGCATTGCGCATGCCGACGGAGAGCGTGGCCGCCGAGCTCACTCGATCAGGTGACGTAACCGGCGTTCTGACCGATCGTCAGTGCGGTCGGACCGCTCGGGCGACGTGCTCCCGAGCGGGTCTCCGGCCCTGCTCGGGAGCGGCGGTCAGGCCTCGGGGCGGAGCATCGGCGGGTTGAGGACGGTGGCCCCGCCCGCCGTGAACAGCTGCGCGGGACGGCCGCCCTGCCGGGTCGTCGTACCGCCGGACGGCAGCAGGAAGCCGGGAGTTCCGGTGACCTTGCGGTGGAAGTTCCGCGGGTCGAGCACCACGCCCCAGACGGCCTCGTAGACACGGCGCAGCTCCCCCACCGTGAACTCCGGGGGGCAGAAGGCGGTGGCCAGCGAGGAGTACTCGATCTTCGAGCGGGCGCGTTCGACGCCGGCCCCGAGGATCTGACCGTGGTCGAAGGCCAGTGGGACCCCGTCCGCAGGGCCGTCGTTGAGCAGTTCGTGGACGGGGGCCCAGCGGGCGCTGCTGGCGTCGCCGCCGGGGCGGGGGGTGGGCAGGTCCGGCGCGAGCACCAGGTGGGCGACGCTGACCACGCGCATCCGCGGGTCGCGCTGGGGGTGACCGTAGGTGGCGAGCTGCTCCAGGTGCACTCCGGCCGCGGACTGGCCGGGTGCGGAAGCGCGCAGGCCGGTCTCCTCCGCGAGTTCGCGGGAGGCCGCCTCGGCGAGGCCCTCGTCCGGGCGGACGAAGCCACCGGGCAGTGCCCAGTACCCCTGGAACGGCGGCTCGCCCCGTCTGACCAGCAGCGCGCACAGTTCGTGGTCCCGGACCGTCAGTACCACCAGGTCGACGGTGACGGCGAACGGGGGGAAGGCCGACGGGTCATAGCGCGACATGGCGATGATGATAGTCGTCTCTCTGACGATAAACACAGAGCACCGGTGAGGGCCCCGCAACTCCGGTACGGAATCGGCCGGGCACGGCGGCCGGCCACGCCGCGTCGGCGGTGCCGCGCACACCGCACCGGGCGCGCCGGCCGCGCAGATCCGTGGCTCCACGACGCCACGGCACCACCGCGCCGGGCGGCGGGGCGGTGCCGTGCGCCCGGTGCGGCGGCGTGGTGCGGTGTTGCCGTCCGGCACGGCGCGGTGCGGCGGCCGGGGCCGAGCCGGACCGACCCGGCTCAGCCCGCGCCGAGCTGGAGTTGGGGCGAGGCCTCCTCGACGACGGCCACGCCGATCCGGCTGACCCGGGCGGAGAACGGCTCGCCCGCCACCCGCAGGCCGGTGAGCTGCAGTTCGCCGAGCGGTGTGCTGGAGGCCGGGCGGACCACCACCCGCCCACCGGGGACGTCCGGCCGGATGCCGGCCATCGACAGGACGAGGTGGACGCCTGCCGCCGCGGACAGCGCAGCCGGCCGGCAGGCCGCCGGGTGGGGCACCGGCGGACACCCCGTCACCCGCTGTTCCCCGGCGTACATCTCCGGCAGTCGTCCGTCGAAGTGCTCGGCCGCACCCAACAGGCCCTCCAGCAGCTGGCCCGCCTCGCGTTCGAACCCCGCGTCGGCGAGGCCCGCCACCGCGAGCACCGTCTCGTGCACCCGGACGGCACCACTGCGGTGGCCGAGCGGGTTGAACCTCGGCGACTTGGCGCTGAGGGTCCGCAGCCCCCAGCCGCAGTCCAGCTCCGGGGCGGCGAGGCGCTGGGCGAGGAGCCTCGTCTGCTCCCGGTCGAGCAGGCCCTCGTGCAGATCGCCCTCGCGGGAGAGGCCCACGTCGAGCAGGTGGACGAAGGAGGAGGCGACCGCGGGGACCGTCCGCCCGCCGCCGAGCAGCGCCGCCGCGGGACGGCCACCCGCCAGGTCGTCGATCCAGAACCGCTCCCGGAAGCGCTCCCGGAGGGCCGCGGCCCAGCTCAGCCACTCGGCCGCACCGGGCCGGGCGAAGGCCGCGAGCAGCTCGGCGCCGTGCAGGGCGGCGCGGTACGCCTGCGCCTGCACCTCGCACCGGGCCACCGCGGTGCGGCTCGACCGCTCCTCCGGGGCACGGCTGAGGTCGACGACGAAGCCCTCAGGCCCGTCCGGCCCCTCGGCGACGGAGGCGCGGAGCGACGCCAGGGCCCGCTCCATCGCCGGCAGCAGCTCTATCACCTCGTGCCGCGGCAGGCCCCAACGCCACGCCTCGGCCAGCACGGTGACGAACAGCAGGGTGGCCTCGGTGGCGGTGCAGGTCGGCGGGAGCTCCGGACCGCCGTGCCGCATCGGGCCGGGGATCAGCCCTTCCCCCGGTCCCGCAGCAGCAGCGCCGGCCCCAGCCCCGGCCACCGCCCCGCCCGGGGCTCCGGACGGCGTTGCGGTGCCGGGTCCGCCGTGGCGGCCCGCGTGCTGACGGCGCGCCAGCGCCCGCAGGGTCCCCGCTGCCAGCCGGGTGCCGAAGGGCAGCGTCCAGCGCGCGGCCCACAGGGCGTCGGCGGCGGTCAGACCGAACCGCCAGGGCGCGCCGGAGGCTGCGTAGAGGTCGGTCGGGCGGTCGGCGTCGGCGAGCAGGAGGGCGGCCAGCGCGTCGAGCGAGGCGGGGACCAGGCGCTGCACCCGGGCGTCGTCGCACCGCACCTCGGGCTCGGACCAGGGCAGCGGGACGCCTTGGCCGCGTCCGGTGGGCGGGCGTCCGCCGGGCGGGACGCTCTCCAGCTCGGCCTGCAGGTCGACCGACCAGCGGGCGCCGGGCTGCACCTCCAGGTCCCAGCGGAGTACGCCCGCGCCGGCCAGGACGGCGTGCGGGGTGGGGCGCGCCGAGACGGACGCGCTGCGGCCGTGCCCCGCCCAGCGCAGACCGGCCGACTGGACCTGGCTCGGCAGGTCGGCGCTGCGCTGGCCGGCCGCGATGTCGCCGAGCAGGCCGAGGTCGGTGCCGAAGGTGATCTCCAGCGGGAGGCGGGCGGGCCGGCCTCCGGCGTTGCGGACGGTGACCGTCTCCGTCCCGTCGGCGTGGCGCAGCCGTTCGACAGTGAGCGCCGGGTCCGGATCGGGGTCGCCGGGGATGCGGACGCTGCCGACGAAGCGGGCCTCGGCGGCGGAGGTGAGCGCGCCCTGCAGCGGCATCGGTTCGATGCCGCCGAGGCGCAGCTCCATCCGGGCCAGGGTGCGGACACCGGACCGGTAGAAGCCCTGGAGTCCCTGGCCGCGGAGCTGGCCGTCGGCCCCGGACGCGGCCAGGGCGGGGGCGGCCGCACAGATCAGCAGGTCGTGGGCGGCGGCCGCCTGGGTACGGGGCGGCGCCGGCGGTCTCGGCTGGCCGAGAGCAGTGCCGGTCGGCGCGCCCGGGGGCGGCAGTGGCACGCCGTACGGCGGGGTCCCGGCTGCGTAGGGCGGGGTCGGGACGCCGTGCGGCGGGGTCTGCGAGGTCGGGGGGAGAGGGACTCCGTAGGGCGGCGTCCGGGGGGACGGGGGGCCGAGGGGCGGGCTCGTCGGCGGCCGGCCGGGGGGTCGCCCCGGGGCGACCGGTGCGGCGGCGTGCCCGAACGGTGCCGTTGGGGTGGGCGGGGCAGCGAGAGCCGCAGGTACAGGCGGCGCCGCAGGAGCGGGAGGCACGGGGGCACCCTGCGGTACGGGGGGCGCGGCGGTCACTGGCGGTGCGGCCGGACCGACCGGCCGACCGGGTGCCACGCCCCCAGTGGGCGGTGCGGTCGGTGCGGGGGGAAGAGGCGGCGCCGACGGGGCGCTCGACACCGAGGAGGGCGCCAAGGGCGCACCCGGCGCCGGGTTCGGCTCGGTGGCCGGCGGCGGTGCTGCCGGCTGTGGTGGCCTGGAAACGGTCACCGGGCTCTCCTCCCCTCGGTCGGCCGGCTGTTGCTGGGCCGGTCGACCGCGAGCGTGTTCGTTCGCGGTCTGTGCTGCTGCTCTGCCGGTGCGCGGCAGGTCGATCGGCGGGGCGGGAGCGGGCCTGAGCCGCACCGACTCCGGCGCGGCCGCGTCCGGCCGGTGCTCCGCCCGGACGGACGCCCTGAGGTCCGCGCGCACCGGTGGTGCGGTGCGCTTCGACTCGGTGCAGGGCCTGCGGGCGGACGATGCAGCCCGCGCGCCCCGATGATGAACGTCCTGCACGTGCCACAGGTCACGCCGACCGGCGCGGCGGCGATGGCGCGCAGGCGAGGTGCGACCGCCCGGCCCACCGCGTCGCCCCCCTCGACGCTGCCCGGCCCGACCGCCGACTGCGGCGCGGCCACCTCGATGGCCCTCCCCCGTCGGCTCCCGTCCGTCGCCAGGATACGGTGCGGTTCGGCGGCGCCCGTACCCGGAACATGGTTGACGCGCGTCGCATCGCGACTGCGACCAGCACGTACCGAGGAGCTGCATGTCCACCGTCGGCCGACTGCCCGGAATCGTCACCACGGACCATGTCTTCCGGGTGCCGCTCGACCACGAACGGCCGGAGGGCGAGCGGATCGAGGTGTACGCCCGGGAGGTCGTGGCGTCCGGGCGGGAGAACGACGACCTGCCCTGGCTGCTCTACCTGCAGGGCGGGCCGGGCGGGAAGGCCGGGCGGCCGCTGGGACGCGACGACTGGCTGAACCGCGCCCTCGACGACTACCGGGTGCTGCTCCTCGACCAGCGCGGCACCGGCCGGTCCACCCCGGCCAACCGGCAGACCCTCGCCCGCCGCGGCGGCCCGGCCGAGCAGGCCGACTACCTCGCCCGCTTCCGCGCCGACTCGATCGTCCGGGACGCCGAGCTGATCCGCCGCCTCCTGCTGGGTGAGGAGGGCAGGTGGAGCCTCCTCGGCCAGAGCTTCGGCGGCTTCTGCGCCCTGACCTACCTGTCGCTGGCGCCGGAGGGCCTGCGCGAGGCTTTCGTCACGGGCGGCCTGGCCGGCCTGCGGTCCTCGGCGGACGACGTCTACCGCGCGGCGTACCCGCGGGTGGCGGCCAAGAACGCGGCGCACTACACCCGCTACCCGCAGGACGTGGCGGCCGTCCGCAGGATCGCGGCCCACCTCGCGCAGCAGCCGGCCCGGCTGCCGGACGGCGGGCTGCTGACCGTCCCGGCCTTCCAGGCGCTGGGCCTGATGCTCGGCGCCGGGTCGGGCTCGGGCGCGCTGCACTACCTGCTGGAGGAGGCCTGGGTGGAGGGCGTGGACGGGCCGGAACTGTCCGACACCTTCCTCACCGGGGTGCAGGCGCAGCTCTCGTTCGCGCAGAACCCGCTGTACGCCGTGCTGCACGAGTCGATCTACGGCCAGCGCTCGGTGGACCCGGCGGGCACCGGGTGGGCGGCCGAGCGCGTCCGCAAGGAGTTCCCCGCCTTCGACGCCGACGCCGCCCTCGGCAGCGACGCACCGGTGCTGTTCACCGGCGAGATGATCTACCCCTGGATGTTCGAGACCGACCCGGCGCTGCAGCCGCTGCGCGAGACGGCCCAGGTGCTCGCGGAGCGCCGCGACTGGCCCGACCTGTACTCCACCGAGCGGCTCGCCGCCAACACGGTGCCGGTGTACGCGGCCGTGTACTTCGACGACATGTACGTCGACACCGCGGATTCGCTGGAGACCGCACGGGCGGTGGGCAACCTGCGCTTCTGGCTGACCAACGAGTGGGAGCACGACGCCCTGCGGGTGAGCGGCCGGGTGGTGCTCGACCGCCTGGTGCGGATGGCGCGCGGAGAGGCGTAGCAGCAGGGCCCGGGCGCCGGGTCGGCGGTGCATCTCAGCCGCCGCCCGGCCGTCGGGCGGGCCACTGACCGGTCGGGCGCTCGTGCCCCTGCGGGGCCGTCGGCCGCGGCCTGCCCCCGGCCGGCCCGACGGGTCGGTGCAGCGGGGTGCGGCACGGGGTGTGCGGCGAGCTGCCGGGCGGCCTGCCCGCCGCGGGGCGGGGGGCGGCGTCGCTGCCGTGTCCGGACGGTCGGCGGTCCCGCGCGTTGGTGCGGCCGGCTGCGGGCGTGGGGCCGGGTGCGAGCGTGGGGCCGGGTGCGGGCGTGGATCCCTCGGCGGGCGTGGATCCCTCGGCGGGCGGCGCCGCGGGCTCCGAACCGCTGTCGCCGACCGCCCCGGTGGGTGCGGTGTCCGCGCCCGGGCCGCCGTGGTCCGACGATCGGTGCTCCCCGGAAGCCCCCGGTCGGGCGGATGCGGTGGCCGCTGCGCCCGGTGCCGACCGGTGGGCCGGGGCCGGCCCGGGCACGGCCGGGCGTTGGGCGCCGGCCGGGGACGCGTCGGATCCGGCATCCGCCGGTTCGGTCGCGGGACGGACCGCAGGAGCTCCCCGGGCCGCCCGGGCTTCCCGGGCTCCATGGGCTTCCTGGGCCGTGCGGTTGGCGCGCTGCTCCCGGACGCTCGCCAGGAGCCGCTCCGGCGCCAGGCCGCCGTTGATCGACTCGTACAGCAGCAGGGCGAGGGTGTAGCGCGGATCCACCTCCAACGCCCGGGAGAGCATGATCCGGGCAGTGGCGGTGTCGCCGGCGATCCAGGCCGTCCAGGCGAGCAGGGTGAGCGGCGGCGCCGCGAGGTGCTCGAACGGGCTGACGCAGCGCTGGACGAGGAACCGCCACAGGCGCTGGGCGACGGCCAGCTCGTCCGACTCGGCGAACTCGGCGCCGCGGTCCCGGCCGAGCTTGTCCTGCAGACCGAGCAGCAGGCGGGCGGTGCGCTCGGCGTCGATCTCCCGCGCGCCGGCCCGGAACTCGGCCATCACCTCGGTGATCATCTTTCCCGTCCGGTCGACCGTGGACGTCCGCCCGGCGGCGAGCTCCTGGAGGAAGCCGGGGCCGGCCCGCTCGATCTCCTGCCGCTGGACGTCCGCGAGCGGCGGCCCGACGGGCGCCAGGCCGGCGACCATCGCCCGCCGGCTGCCGCGCGGGGCCAGGCCGGCGAAGGCCGCGGCGGCCGCGACGGGGCTGGGCCGGTGGGAGGGTCGGATCGGTGTGCCGGCCGGGTCGCAGCACCCGGTGCGGGTGCACAGGAACGACCACCAGCGGCCGCCGGAGACGAACAGGGACTCCTTCACGGCGACCCCGGCCGCCCGGAAGGCACCGGCCAGGCCGTCCGCGAGAGGACGCAGCGCCTCGGCCGACCGCGGCCCGTCACCGGGCGGTGCGCCGCTCTGCGCGGACGCCGGGTCGGCGGGATCCCGGACGAGGTAGAGCAGCACCTGGTCGGGGCGGCGGTCGCGCTTCTCGGAGAGGTCCAGCAGCAGCGCGGCGGTGTCGCGGGCCACCGACGCCCACTGCTCGGGCGCGTCCGGGAGGTCCACCCGGACCACGGCGCCCTGGTGGAGCGAGGGGCCCTGCAGGCCGACGGCGACGATGCTGTCGTCGGGGAAGAAGCCGAGCAGGTAGGGCAGCATCTCGGCCATGTCGGCCGGGCCGCGCATCGGCGTGGGCAGCAGGGTGGCGGGCAGCCCCTGGGCGGGGGCGGCGGGCGGGGTGCGGTGTTCGTCGTGGTTCATGGCCCGAAGCATGCGGCTTTTTCCGGGCCGCGTGTTCAGCCTGTGGATAACTCCGGATTGCGGATTGTTCCGCGGTTGTTCCGCACGCCTTCCGGGCCGGTCATTCCGCGGGAATTCCGCCGCCCGGACCGTACCGGCCTTTTCCGTCAACCGATCTGATGACAGGTCATCCACAGGCCGGGCGCCGCATTGGCCCATTGTCGGTCGCACGCGGTATGCATGGGCCATGGACGAGCGCAGCACCCGCCCCGAATCCGAGTCCGTGGACGCACCGGCCGCACCGGACCGCACCGGCAGCCGGTCGGCGGCCGGGCACGCCCCCGGTGACGGGCACGCGACCGGTCCGGCCGATCCCGCCGGGCAGGACCGTGCTGCCGTCCGCGAGCGCGCCGAGGCCGTGCTGCGCGAGCTGGCCGGGCCGTCCGCGGTCCTCCGGGAGGACCAGTGGCGGGCCATCGAGGCCCTGGTCGTGGACCACCGCCGGGCGCTGGTGGTGCAGCGCACCGGCTGGGGCAAGTCGGCCGTGTACTTCATCGCCACCGCGCTGCTCCGCTCCGCCGGCGCCGGCCCCACGGTGATCGTCTCGCCGCTGCTGGCCCTCATGCGCAACCAGGTGGACTCGGCCTCCCGGGCCGGCATCCACGCCCGGACGATCAACTCCGCCAACCCGCAGGAGTGGGACGAGATCCAGGCCGAGGTGGCCGCCGGGGCGGTGGACATCCTGCTGGTCAGCCCGGAGCGGCTGAACAACCCGGACTTCCGCGACCAGGTCCTCCCCAAGCTCGCCGCCTCCACCGGCCTGCTCGTGGTCGACGAGGCGCACTGCATCTCCGACTGGGGCCACGACTTCCGGCCGGACTACCGGCGGCTGCGCACCATGCTGGCCGACCTCGCCCCCGGCGTTCCGGTCCTCGCCACCACGGCGACGGCCAACGCGCGGGTCACCGCCGACGTGGCCGACCAGCTCGGCACGGGGGCACCCGACGGCTCGGGCGGGCCGCCGGCCGACCGTACGGCGCTGGTGCTCCGCGGTCCGCTGGACCGGGAGAGCCTCAGCCTCGGGGTCCTCGCGCTGCCCGACCCGGCGCACCGCCTGGCCTGGCTGGCCGACCACCTGGCCGAGCTGCCCGGCTCCGGCATCGTCTACACCCTCACCGTGGCGGCGGCGGACGAGGTGACCGCCTTCCTGCGCTCCCGCGGGTACCCGGTGGCCTCCTACTCCGGCCGGACGGAGGACGCCGAGCGCCGCAGCGCGGAGGCGGACCTGCTGGCCAACCGGGTCAAGGCGCTGGTCGCGACCTCGGCCCTGGGCATGGGCTTCGACAAGCCCGACCTGGGCTTCGTGGTCCACCTCGGCTCGCCGGGTTCGCCGATCGCCTACTACCAGCAGGTCGGACGCGCCGGCCGCGGTGTCGACCGGGCCGAGGTGCTGCTGCTGCCGGGCCGGGAGGACGAGGCGATCTGGCGCTACTTCGCCTCCCTGGGCTTCCCCCCGGAGGAGCAGGTCCGGCGGACGATCGACGCGCTCGCCGAGGCGGGCCGCCCGCTGTCCACCGGCGCTTTGGAGGCCCGGGTGGACCTTCGGCGGAACCGGCTGGAGACCATGCTCAAGGTGCTCGACGTCGACGGCGCGGTCCGCAAGGTCCGCGGCGGCTGGGAGTCCACCGGCCGCTCCTGGGCGTACGACGCGCCGCGCTACGCCAAGGTGGCGGCCGCGCGGGAGGCCGAGCAGCAGGCGATGCGCGAGTACGCGGCGTCGGCCGGCTGCCGCATGGAGTTCCTGCGCAGGCAGCTCGACGACCCGGAGGCCGCGCCCTGCGGGCGCTGCGACAACTGCGCGGGCCCGGCGCACGGCCCCGGGGTGTCGGCGGAGGCGCTCGCCGCGGCCCGGGCGGCACTCGGCCGGCCCGGTGCGGAGTTCGAGCCGCGCCGGCTGTGGCCGACCGGGATGGACGCGCTCGGTGTGCCGCTCAAGGGCCGCATCCCCGCCGGGGAGCAGGCGGAGACCGGCCGGGCGCTCGGCCGGCTGTCCGACATCGGCTGGGGCACCCGGCTGCGCACGCTGCTCGCCGAGTCGACGCCGGACGGCCCCGTCCCGGCCGAGGTGGTCGACGCCCTGGTGAGCGTCCTGGCCGACTGGGCGCGCGGTCCCGGCGGCTGGGCCGGACCGGAGGGCCCGGACGGCACCCGCCTCGCCCGACCGGTCGGCGTGGTCACCATGGCCTCGGCGACTCGGCCCCAGCTGGTGGAGAGCCTCGGGGCACGGATCGCGGCGGTCGGCCGCCTACCGTTGCTCGGCCGGATCGAGTACGCGGCCGGCCGGCCGCCGCACGGCCCGCGGAGCAACAGCGCACAGCGGCTGCACTCGCTGGCGGGGACGCTGGTCGTCCCGGAGGAGCTGGGGGCGACGCTCGCCGCGGCGGGCGGTCCGGTGCTGCTGGTCGACGACCTGGTGGACTCGGGCTGGACGGTGACCGTGGCCGCCCGGCTGCTCCGTCGCGCCGGGGCGACGGGGGTCCTCCCCTTGGTCCTGGCCCTCCAGGCCTGAGCCCCGGGGAGAACCGGATCGCGTGCGCGGAGGTCACCCCGTTCACCGGAAGGACACCTCGGGGCAAACCGGACTTCGACCACCCGTCGTCCGCCCGTCGGACGGCCGTCAGGCGAATGGACGCATGACCGTGACGGAATATATCCGACAGAACACTGAATTTCGGGCGGCGCTCGGCATTTCATCATTGCCGCTTCGACCGATCTGACGGGAGAATTGAGCCGTACCCCACACCTGGTCGGAAGACCCGGTATTCGGCGTACCCACGTCACCGCCGTGCCAGCGGGCCGGAAGGAGGATCGTGATCAACCGCAGAGACCACGGTCAGGACCCTTCCACCGCCAGACGGAGCATCGACCCGAAGGCCTGGTCCGAGGCCGACGTGCCGTTGCTGCGCGCCCCGCGCGACTTCGTCCGTGAGCTGCACCAGCGGCACCTGCCGCAACCGGGCACCACGGTCGTCGCCGTGCTGGACGTCAGGCACCAGCTGATCGCCTCGGCCTCCTTCAGCACCCGCCAGCACCTCACCGACGGGTGGCAGCACCGCAACGCGATCCTGGCCAACCTCCGGCAGGTCGTCCCGCACGACCTCCGGCTCGCCGCTCCCGTCCGCACTGCCGTGCTGCTGCGCTGCCGCGAGGGCTCGCCCGAGTGGACGGCCCAGGACGGCGCGTGGATGTGGGCACTCCAGGACGCCGCCGCGCTGCACGGGCTGCGCTGCGGCTCCTACATCGCGCTGACACCCGCTGGCTGGCACGTGATCGGCGACGGGCGGCGCGGCCGCAACCCGCACTCCGGGTCGTGGTCCGACGGGCCGTTGCACACCGTCACCGAGCTGCCGCCGCGCCACGCGCGGGAGCCGGTCCGGCGGACCGCGCGGAACCCCCATGTCGCAGCGGTGACGGCGCTGGACGCGTTGCGCCCCGCGGCCTCGCACTGACCGTTCGCGCGGCCGCCCGCCGATGAGGCGGGCGGCACCGCGACGACGGACGGTGCCGGACCCTCCGGGCACCGCCACGGGCGAACCCACAGCACCGGTCGACACCGGTCACCGGGCCGGAACGCCCGGCCCGGCCGGCGCGCGCCCGGACGAGCGGGCTCAGGCCGGCACGGGCCGGTCCGCCCCCGGGAAGAGCGACGCGACGGCGTCCGTGCCGCCGCAGATCACCAGCAGCGAGCCCGCGCGCTCCGCGGCACGCACCGCGGCACCCGCGATGCGGTTGACCCCGGAGCCGTTGACCACCAGGACCACCACGTCGCGGCGCAGCGGCCGGGTCGTGGCGGCGTCGGCGTAGAACACGTCACCGGCCTCGGCGAGCTGTGCCCAGTAGCGCTCCTCACCGAAGGACAGCTCGTGCTGCTGCCACGGGTGCGGTTCGCCGACCGTGAGCACGAGGACGTCGCCGGGGAGGCGGCCGGACTCGAGCAGCTGGTCCACCGTCTCGTCGGCGCGCTCCAGCGCCTCCTGCGGATCGGCGGGGACCAGCCGGACGGCCGGGGACGAGGGGTGGGGGCCCGGACCGGGCTTCGGCCCGGGGCGCGGGCCCGGAGTGGCGCCCGCAGCTCTCGGCGGAGCGGGACGGGGCGGCGCCGGGCGGGGCGGCGCGGGCCGCTGGCCCGGCACGACGCCGGACGCAGCAGGGTCGACGGAAGGCGTACGGGGGCTGGATGCGTCCGACTTGTGGGGGAAGGGAACGCCGGGGCCCGGGATACTCTCGTGAATCTCCGGCTCCTCGGGGAAGACAGGCATACCCGGATATCTATCAAACGCCGGTCGGATGCGCACGGGCGCCCCACCTGTTGGGCACCCGGCGGGGCTCGCGGAGGGCCGCCCCGGGGCTCGACGGAACGTCAGAAGCCGAGCGACAACTGCTCGTCCGCGGGCTCTGCGATCCGGCCGCGCTTGAGGTGGCGCCACTGCGGGAGCCCGTCGAGATAGGCCCAGGACAGGCGGTGTTCCGAGGTCGGACCGAATTCCTCCAGGGCGGCGCGGTGCACCGGCGAGGGGTACCCGGCGTTGTCCTCGAAGCCGTAGGCGGGGTGGTCCGCGGCGAGCTCCGCCATCATCCCGTCCCGGCGGACCTTGGCCAGGACGGAGGCCGCGGAGACGCAGACGCAGGACTGGTCGCCCTTGATCACCGTGCGGACCCGCCACGGGCCGCCGAGGTAGTCGTGCTTGCCGTCGAGGATCACGGCGTCCGGCCGGACCGGGAGCGCCGCCAGGGCGCGTTCGGCGGCCAGCCGCAGCGCCGCGGTCATGCCGAGTTCGTCGCACTCCTGCGGGGAGGCGTGGCCGAGGGCGTACGCGGTGACCCAGTCGGCGAGCACCGGGGCGAGCGCCTCGCGGCGCTTCACGGTGAGGAGCTTGGAGTCGGTGAGGCCCTCCGGCGGGCGGCGCAGTCCGGTGACGGCGGCGCCGACGGTGACCGGGCCGGCCCAGGCGCCGCGTCCGACCTCGTCGAGCCCCGCGACCACGGCGGCTCCGGCCCGGCGCAGCGAGCGCTCGACCGAGTGGGTCGGGGGGTCGTAGGGCATGGCTGGTCCATTCGTGTCGCTCCGGCAGCACCAGCCTACGTCCCCGTCGGGACCACCCCGGACGGCCGGCACCCGCCCCGACCCGAACGACTCGCCGACCCCGAACGACCCGCGACCGACCGGGCCACGCGGACCGGCCGACCCGGCGACGACCCGGCGACGACCCGCCCGCGGCCCGGTCCGCCCCAGGGCCGGCCCTCGAAGGCGCCCGGCCATCCGGGTGCCCGACGGGGACGCGTGGAGGCACCTCCCGGCATGGAGGCCGGAGGAGAACTGCGCGGTCCGGGAGCGGTGGTCCCGGCGGATCCGGATCACCCCCCGGTCCGACCGGTGGGCCGCATCCGGACGGCGCAGTTCCCCGCGCGCCCCTGGAGTGACCGCCCGAGCGCCCTTGGAGCCGCGCCCTAGTAGGCGCTCACCAGGGGCATGAGCACCTGGTCCACCAGTTCGGTGCAGAAGGCCTCGTCGACCACGCCCTCGCAGACCTTGGCCCGGTAGAGCAGCATCGCCGGGGCGACGTCGGCGACGATCGGCGTGGCCGCGCCGGGCCGGACGTCGCCGCGCCGCTCGCCGCGGCCGAGGATGGCGAGCATCGCCGCGTTGGCCGGCCGCATCACCCGGCCGTCGAGGAAGTCCTTGAAGGCGACGGCCTGTTCGTGGTCGAGCTCGGCCATCAGCACGCGGATGGCGGTGCCGGCCGGCGAGCACATGATCGCGCCGAAGCCCGCCATGAGCTGCATCAACTCGGCGCGGACCGACCCGAGGTCGGGGATGTCCACGGGGGGTGGCAGAGTGGCCCCCAGGGCGTGCACGACCAGATCCGCCTTCGACGCCCAGCGGCGGTACAGCGCGGCCTTGCCGGTCTGCGCCGCCCCGGCGACGCCCTCCATGGTCAACCGGGCGAAGCCGCCGGAGACCAGGAGTTCGAGGGTCGCCTCGAAGATCGCGGCCTCCAGGGCGCGCCCCCGTCGCCGGGCCGCGGCAGGCGCCGCCGGCTCGACGGACGGCACCGCGGTATCGACGCCCGGCACCCCCGGCTCGACGGGCGGCACCGCGCCCGCCGGCCCGGCCGACGCCTCGGCGCCGGCCTGCAGTGGTACGGCCCGCGTCACGCCGGCGGGGGCGGACGGCGCACATCTGGCCGCCACCGCACCCGACGACCCGACCGACGCCTGACGCCGCACCAACTGATCCATCGTCACCACCCTAGAGAACGCTTGCGTTCACAATCTCTTTCCGGATATCGTCCACATGATAGTGAACGGATCCGTTCCTTCACAGTGTCCGCGCACCGCCACCGGCCGTGCGCAGTCGCACAACCGCGCACGTCACGGGCGCATTCTCCGGCACCACCCCACGGTGCAGGACCAACAGGGGGCAATCAGTGGCAATCTCCGACACGGTCGGCACACCCGCACCACCGAAGGCGGGACGCACCCAGCGCAAGGGCATCACCCTCACCGTCATCGCCGCGACCCAGCTCATGGTCGTGCTGGACGCGACGATCGTGAACATCGCGCTGCCGCACATCAAGAACGACCTCGGCTTCTCCGACACCACCCTCTCCTGGGTGATCAACGCCTACACCCTCACCTTCGGCGGCCTGCTCCTGCTCGGCGGCCGCCTCGGCGACATCCTCGGCCGGCGGCGGGTGTTCATCGTCGGCACCCTGCTCTTCGGCTTCGCCTCGCTGCTCGGCGGCTTCGCGCAGGACTCGACCATGCTGCTCGCCGCGCGCGCCCTGCAGGGCCTCGGCGGCGCCGTCTGCTCACCGACCGCGTTCGCCCTGATCGCCAGCAACTTCGAGGAGGGCCCCGAACGCAACCGCGCCTTCGGCGTCTTCTCCGCGGTCGCCGGCTCCGGTGCCGCGATCGGCCTGCTGGCCGGCGGTCTGCTCACCGAGTACCTCGACTGGCGCTGGGTGTTCTTCGTGAACGTGCCGATCGCCGCGCTGATCGCGCTCGCCGCGCCGCGGTTCATCAACGAGTCGGAGCGGACGGAGGGCCGCTTCGACCTGCCCGGCGCGCTCACCTCGACCCTCGGCCTGGTGGCCCTGGTCTACGGCTTCATCCGCGCCGCTTCGGACGGCTGGAGCGACGCCCTGACGCTGGCCTCGTTCGTCGCGGGCGTGGTCCTGGTGGTCGCGTTCGTCGTCATCGAGCGGCGGACGGCGCAGCCGATCACCCCGCTGCACCTGTTCCAGGACCGCAACCGCACCGGCGGCCTGATCATGATGCTCTGCCTCGCCGCGGCGATGTTCGGCATCTTCTTCTACATCACGATCTTCGTGCAGACGGTCATCCACTACAGCCCGCTCAAGGCGGGTGTGGCCTTCCTGCCGATCAGTGCCGCGATCATCGTGGCGGCGCAGATCGCCTCGGCGCTCCAGGCGAAGCTCGGCCCGAAGGTGTTCATGGCCGGCGGCGCCGCCCTGGTCACGGTCGGCCTGAGCTGGCTGACCCAGCTCAAGGCGGACAGCGGCTACGTGGACGGGATCCTCGGCCCCACGGTGATCTTCGGCTTCGGCATGGGCCTGATCTTCGTCCCGGTGATGCTGATCGCGGTGTCCGGCGTGCCGAACAACGAGACCGGGGCGGCCTCCGGCCTGCTCAACTCGGTGCAGCAGATCGGCGGCGCCCTCGGCCTGTCGATCCTCACCACCGTGTTCAGCCACGCGGCCAAGTCCAAGGCCACCGAGCTGGTGCCGGGCTTCCTACGGTCCGCCACTCCCGAGCAGGCGCAGCACTTCCAGAAGGCGCACGAGTTCCCCGTGGGCAGTGCCGCGTACAGCGAGACGCTGGCGCACGGCATCGGCCAGGCGTTCATCGTGGGCGCCTCGCTGGCCGCGGTCGCCCTGCTGGTGGCGCTGTTCGTGGTGAAGGCGAAGGCGAGCGACCTGCCGTCGGAGGGGGCGGCCGGCGTGGCTCTCTGACGCACCGCGTGGTGGCGGGCCCCGGCAGGCCCGCCACCACACACCGGTCCTCACGACTCGACCGCGGCCACCTGAGCCGGACCGGCCCCGGGCACGGGCGGCACCGGCACGCATGAGCAGGCGTCAGCAGGTGTCAGGCAGAGATCAGTGGGTGTCAGTAGTCGTAGTCGCCGCCGTAGTACGGGTCGCCCAGGCGGACACCGACCCGGCCGCAGGCGTCGCGTCCGGTGAGCGGCACCGAACGGTCCTTCAGGATCTCACGGGCCCTGGCCTCGGCCAGGCTGGTGGCGTACCAGGGCAGTCGGTCGTCGTCGAGGTCCCTCGCGATCTTCTGGAGGGCGCAGGTGCGCTGGTCCTCCGGGAGCCGGTCCAGGGCGGGCACGGCGTCCGCGGAGAGGTCGCGGAGGTAGCCGACGTCGATCCGGCCGGTCTGCTCGAACCGGTGGACGTTCTGCTCGGCGATCATCGCGTCCGGGCTGATCAGGCCGAAAACCGCGGTGGCGGTGGCGGCGCTCAGCACGACCGCCCGCGGCAGCCACTTGGCGGAGGCGAGGATCCCGCCGACGAGCACCAGCAACAGCACCACGCCCAGCCAGATCTCGACCGTGGCCACCGAGATCCGCAGCCGGGTCAGGCCGAAGTTGTCCACGTACCGCTGCATCCGGTACAGCGCCGAGGCGACCACGACCAGCGTCTGGCCGCAGAGCAGCGCGAGCAGCGTCTTGGCCATCACCCGGTCCCGCGGGGTGGAGCGCGGTGCCCAGCGGCCCGCCAGAGCCAGCAGGACCAGCACCAGCAGGGTGACGATCAGCAGCTGCCAGAAGCCCTGCCGGGCGTACTCGGCCGGGATCATCCCGGGCTTGCTCATCACCGACTCGTAGCCGCCGACGAACACCACGGCCTGGACGGCGACGAAGACGCCGAAGAGCAGGTTGAGGGCCACCAGCGGCACCGCCCACTCCAGCCGGCCGCGCTCGCGGCCCGGCTTCACCGGGAAGCGGTCGAAGCGGCGCGGTCCGGCCGCCGTGTGCGCGGCCGCCAGGGCGACCAGCAGACCGACCACGAACAGCAGGACCTGCATCGGCAGGTTCTCGGTGTCGACGCTCGGCACGAGGTCGCCGAGGAGTTCGGCGACCGCGGCGTCGGCGCTGGCGAACAGTGCGCCGAAGACCACCAGCAGCGCCAGTGAGACGGCCGCCGCCTTGACCACGGCCACCACCCGGGCGCGGGCCGGGTACTGGCGGTTGCGCAGCGAGAGCAGACTCCAGGCGAGGCCCGGAATCAGGTGCGGCCACATGCCGAACGCGCCCAGCAGCACGCCGGGCCAGCGCTTGCCGCCGTGCAGGGCGAGCGATCCGGCGCCCGCGGCGGCCAGCAGTGCCAGGACGACCGGCCAGGAGGCCTCCACCAGGGCCGGGACGAGCAGCAGCACCAGGGCGGTGACCGTCCACACCACCGTCCACGGCCGGACCTTGCGGCCGGCGGCCGAGGCGGCGAGTCCTGCGGCGACCGCACCGACCAGCGCCCAGAGCAGCACGTTGACGCCGAGGCCGTCGGTCAGCAGGACCGCGGCGAGCAGACCGGAGGCGAGGCCGGCCCCCAGTACCCCGAACCCCGGCAGGGCGGGTCGGGTCGGCGCGGTCGCGGTGATCCACAGCGGGTCCGGCGGCGGGGCGGGCGGCAGCCACACGCCGGGGCCGGTCCCCGGACGAACGCCGTACGCGGGACCTGCACCGGGTCCGGCACCGGGGCCCGCACCGGGGCGCACGCCAGGGCCTGCTCCCGGTCCCGCACCCGGCCGCGGCCCGCTCCCCGTGCCGGCGGCCGTCCCACCGCCACCGGGATCCGGCACCGGACGAGACGCCGGGCGAGGCGCCGAAGCGGCGGCCGGGGCCTGACCGGGTTCCGCGGCCCCCTTGCGGAACCCGGCGGCGACACGGCCGGCTTCCACTCCCCCGTCCGCACCGCCCGTCCCGCCCGGGCCGCTCGCACCGGTCCCCCCGGTCGTCCCGTCCGCGACCGGACCGACGCGCCCGCTGTCGGGCTCCGTCCGCGCTCCCGGCACTCCGGCACCGGGAACGGCTGCGGCCGCCCCAGCGGCACCGGACGCAGCGTCACCAGGTGCAACCGCACCCGAGGAAGCCTTGGACGGCCCGGACGACTCGCGAGACGCGGACGCCTCGGGAGACCCGGACGCCTCGGCGGGCCCGGACGGCTCGGAAGACCCGGACGGAGTGGCAGGTGTGAGCGGCGGTGTGCTGTCTGACGGTGTCGACATGAGTCCCCCTCAAGCGTCACGGGACACGCGGCGGCCGACGTGCGGCCCCGCGGCGGGTGACCGCGACTCTAGGGCGCGGAGGACAGTTCTGAACAGGTTCAAAAGTACTGCGGGGCGCTTGTGTCGCAGAGTTGTGACACAAGCGCCCCGCAGCGGGCGGGCGGTCCGGCCCGCGGTCCGACCTGCAGCCGGAGCTGCCGGCCCGGACGGATCAGACGGACCGGACGGATCGGACGGATCGGACGGATCGTCAGTACGCGCCGTACAGCGAGTAGACGAGGCTGTCCTTGACGGCGGTTCCGAAGGCGGTGGGCCACGTGCCGAAGGGCACCACCGTGTTGCTGTAGGCCCCGGAGCCGGCCGCGCCGGTCGAGTAGTGCATGTTGTTCACCGTCGAGCCCGTCCCGTTGCTGTTGTAGACGAACCAGTAGCTGGTGTTGGGCGCGAGGGTGGTGGTCACCGGCAGCGAGTTCCAGGCGTTGGGCGTCAGGGTGCCGGGGGCGGTGGAGACCACGAGGGTGCCGGGCGTGCCGGCGTTGTCGGTGTAGACGGCCAGCTGGTACTGGTTGTTGGGCGCCGCGCCGACCCCGCCGACGTGCACGCTGAGCGAGGTGAGGGCGACGGCCGTCGGACCGGTGGTCACCTTGGAACCGTTGAGGTGGTTGGAGTCGGTGTCGTCGACCAGCGTGCCGACCGTGCTGGACCCGATGGTCTTGGGCGGCAGCCCGGCGGTGGTGAAGGCGGTGGTCACCGGCCCGGCGAGGGTGTTGCCCGCCAGGTCCTTCACGCCCTGCACGGTGGCGGTGTAACCGGTCGTCAGCGCCAGGTCCGCACCCGGGGTGAAGGCGGCGGTGCTGGTGGCCGCGTCGTAGGTGACGGTGCCGGTGACCGGGGTGCCGCCGGTGGTGGTCCTCAGGGTGAGCGCCGAGCCGGTGACCGTCGCCGGGTCGAGCGGCTCGCTGAAGGAGAACTTCACCGCGGTGCCGGCCGCCACCCCGGTGGCGCCGTTGGCGGGCGCGGTGCCGGTGACGGTGGGCGCGGTGGTGTCCTGCCCGTAGGTCGCGGTGTAGGAGCCGACCGCTCCGTCGAAGAAGGCGTACGCCGTTCCCTTGATCGTCTCGATCCGGTAGGGCACGGCCTGGCCCTGCCTGGAGATCCCGGTGAGGGTGCCGGAGGCGGAGTTCACCGGCACCATGGCGCGCAGGCCGCGGGCGCCGCCGGTGATGTCGAAGGTCAGCGCGTTGCCGCTCCAGGCGAGCTTGGAGAAGGCGGAGCCGTTGCGGCCGTCCAGCCAGGTCAGCATCTGCCGGCCGGAGACCACCGGCACGCCGCGGGCCTTGGCCGCCGCGATCACCGCGTCCGAGGCGCTGGAGGCCGCGAAGTCGGTGTGGATGTTGGCGCCGATCGCCGCGTAGTAGCCCTTGGCGCCGTACGCGCCGTCGAGCAGGGTGGTGACGGTGGACGGGTAGGACTGGCCGGACTCGTCGGTGAGCTGGGTGGTGGCCTGGTACTCGTCGATGACGCTGCCGTCGGTGTCGGCGAACTTCATGATCATGCCGGTGCCGTTGAAGTAGCCGGGCCGGTCCTGCACGAAGGCGGACGGGTAGTAGTAGTAATCCATGTCGAGCCGGATGCCGTTGGCCAGCTTGGTCTTGGCCTGGGTGGCCCAGTCGTCCCACTCCACGCAGTGCGTGCGGCTGCTCGACGGGTTCGGCAGCGAGCCGTACTTGGCCTTCCAGGCGCCCAACTGGTCGCTGTAGAGCTGCTGCAGGTTGGCCGTGGTGCCCCAGGGCTTGCAGTTGGTGGTGACGTGCACGCCGACCTCGAAGCCCTCGTCGGTGTAGGACTGCGCCTGGGCGGGCGTCATCGGGTCGTTGGTGTAGATGTACGACGAGCCGCGCACGCACTCCCAGTCGGCGACCGAGCAGCCGGCCGGGGACTGGGAGGTGTAGCTGTCCCAGCGGCCGACGGTGCCGCCGATGCCGTGGTCGTCGCCGCTCATCACGACGACCGCCTTGACGTCCCGCGGGAAGTACCAGAACCGCGGCAGCGGCTTCTTCGCCGAGTCCATCAGGGTGATCAGGTTGGTGAGCAGCCGCTGCTGCTCGTCGGCGATCGGGATCAGCGCCTTGCCGAGGTCGTTCCAGTTCGGCTGGCCGTTGGTGCCGAAGAACATCTCGCCGGCTTCGTAGCCGTCGGTGGAGTCGCGCTGCTGGCCGGCCCAGGCGATGTTGCCCTGGCGGGTCTGCACCACGGACTTGGCGAGGTCGAAGGTGAAGGCGGCGGCCCGGCCGCTGCCGGCGGTGCGCAGGGTGACGGCGGGGTTGCCGCTCGCCGTGGTCGCGTCGTCGTAGAGGGTGGCGACGGCGGTGGCGCCGTTCAGCGTCCACCGGTCGGCGGTGCCGTGGAAGCCCATGGTGTCGGCGGTGAGGCCGGCGCCGGGGGCGGCCGAGGTGTCGATCTTCAGGTAGGCGTCGGCGAGGGTGCCGGTGGTGACGGTGAGGCCGAGCAGGCCGGCGAGCTGCTTGTCGGGACGCATCGCGACGAGCCGTCCGCCGCCGTTGGTCCAGGTGGTGAACATGGAGACCTGGGCGGGGGTGAGCGCGCTCTCGCCGAGCAGCACCACGTCGTAGTTCGCGAGCGTCGCCGCGGTGACCGCCGACAGGTCGGTCTGCTTGTAGTAGTTGAGGCCCTCGGCCTTGAGGATCTCGGTGTAGTAGGCGGTGTACGGGTTGGCCGCGTTGCCGACCAGCAGGATCGGGCCCTCGGCGCCCGGTCCGCTGCCGGGCGGGATGGTGCCGCCGCCGTCGGGGGTGTACGTGGCGTAGATCGAGAAGGTGGCGCTCATGGTGCTGCTCGCGCCGAAGGCGGTCGGCCAGGTGCCGAACGGGGCGCCGCCGGTGGAGTAGCCGCTCGTCCCGCCGCTGCTGTAGTGCAGGTTGTTGACGGCGGCGCTCGACCCGTTGCTGTTGTAGGCCAGCCAGTAGGCGGTGTTGGAGGCGAGGGTGCCGGTCAGCGGCAGGGTGTTCCAGGCGTTGGCGGTGAGCGTGCCGGAGGCGCTGGAGGCGACCAGGGCGCCCGGCTTGCCCGCCGCGTCGGCGTAGACCGCGACCTGGTACTGGTTGTTCGGCGCGGCGCCGACCGCCCCGACGTGCACGCTGATGCTGTTCAGCGCACCTCCGTTGGACCCGGTGACGAAGCGCGAGGTGTTCATGTAGTTGGAGTCGCCCGAGTCGGTGGCCGAACCGACCGCGGTGTTGCCGAGGGTCGCGGTGCCCGCCGCCCCGGCCGGTGCGGCGGCCAGGACGGCTCCTGCCAGCACGGCGGCCACCAGGCACGCCAGACGTCTTCTGAACCTCACGCCATCCCCCACTTGTCGGACAACCGGATCGGCGGCGGAATCGCCGCTACCGGTGTACCGGCTGTGCGGGTGGCGCGTCCTCGAAATCCCCGCATTCCCGTTCCATGTCACGGGCCGTCAGGAGCCGGACGCGCGACGCCCCCGGGCACGGGGCACGGGGGCGTCGCCGGAGCGGGAGCGCGGGGCCGGCTCAGCCCTTGACCGAGCCCGCCAGCAGGCCGCGGACGAAGTACCGCTGCAGCGCGAAGAAGACGATCAGCGGGATGATCAGCGACAGGAAGGCGCCGGCCGTGAGCAGTTCCCAGCGGCCGCCGAAGGAGCCGCTCAGCTGGGCCAGCCGGACGGTCATCGGGGCGACCTCGGGGGTGCCGCCGGCGAAGGTGAGCGCCACCAGCAGGTCGTTCCAGACCCAGAGGAACTGGAAGATCGCGAAGGAGGCCAGCGCCGGCGCGCACAGCGGCAGCACGATCGACCGGAAGATCTTGAAGTGGGTGGCCCCGTCGACCACCGCCGCCTCCATCAGGTCGCGCGGCAGCTGGGCGATGAAGTTGTGCAGCAGGAAGATCGCCAACGGCATCGCGAACATGGTGTGCGCCAGCCAGACCGGGGCGTAGGTGCCGCTGAGGTCGAAGGCCGGGATCACCGTGACCGAGCCGATGTGCGCGCCGCCGGAGAACAGCTGGAGCAGCGGGATGAGCGCCATCTGCAGCGGCACCACCTGCAGCGCGAAGATCGCGAAGAAGACCACGTCGCTGCCCCGGAACTTCACCCAGGCCAGCCCGTACGCCGCCATCGCGGCCAGCACCAGCGGGAAGACCGTCGCCGGGATGCTGATCGCCAGCGAGTTGACCATGTACGGCATCAGGCCGCCGCTGACGCCGAACCCGCCCTCGAAGAGCACCGTGTGGTAGTTCTCCAGGGTGAGGTTCGGGTCGCCGAAGACCGTCCACCAGCCGCTGTCGGAGACGTCCTCCTCGGGGCGGAGCGAGGTGACCAGCAGGCCGATCGTGGGGATCGTCCAGAGCACGGTGACCACGACCATGAGCAGCGAGGCCAGCGGGCTGCTGAACACCCGCCGGACGGCCTTCACCGGGGGCACGCGGTCCTCCGCCCCCGGCTGCGGGGCCAGGGCGAGCTGCTCGCTCATCGGTGCTCACGCTCCTTGCGCAGCTGGACGATGTTGTAGGCCACCAGCGGGATCACGGCCAGGAAGAGGATCACGGCGAGCGCACTGCCGCGGCCGACGTTGAACTGCACGAAGGACTGCGAGTACATCTCGTTGGCGAGCACCTGGGTGCCGAAGTTGCCGCCCGTCATGGTGCGGACGATGTCGAAGGCCTTCAGCGTGGTGATCATGACGGTGGTCAGCACGACGATCAGCGTGGTGCGGATCATCGGCACCGTGACGTGCCGGAAGAGCTGGAAGCCGCGGGCGCCGTCGAGGCGGGCGGCCTCGGTGATCTCGTCCGGGATGGCCTTGATCGCCGCGGAGAGCACCACCATCGCGAAGCCGGTCTGCACCCAGATCATGACGATCATCAGCAGGTAGTTGTTCAGCGGGTGGGAGAGGATCCAGTTCGGCGGGTCGTCCCAGCCGAGGCTGATCGCGAGCTGGCTGAGCAGGCCGATCTGCGGCTGGGAGGGGTCGCGGTCCTCGTAGACGAACTTCCAGATGATCGACGCGCCGACCAGGGAGATCGCCATCGGCATGAACAGCAGCGACTTGTAGACCGCCTGCCCGCGCAGCCGGTCCACCAGCAGGGCCAGCACCAGGCCGGTGCCGGTCGCCACCAGCGGGGCGACGACCAGCCACTGCAGGGTGTTCCACAGCACCTGGTGGATGGACTCGGTGGTGAGCGCCCAGCCGTAGTTGCTGCCGCCGACCGCCGTGGTGGAGTCGTCGTTGTAGAAGCTCAGGTAGACGGTGCGGACCAGCGGGATCACCAGGCCGACCAGCAGCAGCAGGATCGCCGGTCCGACCATCACCAGGACGGCCAGCGGGCGGGAGAACCGCCCGGTCGCCCGGCCTGCCGCGAAGAAGATCAGCAGCAGCACGCCGAGGAAGCCGGCGACGGCTCCGACGGTGTTGGTGAACTTGATCGTCGCATCCGTCCACGCCGAGTCGGCGAGGTGCACGGCGGTGGCCGTGGGCATGCGGAGGGTCCTTCCTCGGACATGGGGAGGGGCAGCGCGGGCGGGTGGGACCCGCGCTGCCCGGAGGCGGCCGGCGTTACTGCGGCCAGGCCGCGTCGATGTCGGCCGCCACCTTCTGGATGGACTGCCCCTCGGCGAACCACGCCGTGAACGACTTCCACATCTGGCCGGAGCCGATGGCCGCCGGCATCAGGTCGGAGGCGTCGAAGCGGAACGTGGCGGCCGGGTCGGTGAGCGCCTCGGCGGAGAGCTTGTCGATCGGGTCGGTGTAGAGGCTCTTGTCCACGCCCTGGTTGGCGGAGACCCAGCCGGAGGCGACCTTGACCCGGCTGCTCGCCCAGTCGCTGGTCGACAGGTAGTTCTGCACCGCCTGCACCTCGGGCCGGCTGGAGAACGCGGCCAGGAACTCGCCGCCGCCCTCGACCGGGCTGCTGACCGCCGGGTTCACGGCCGGCAGGTGGAAGGCGAAGATGTCGCCGTCCGGGCCGATGTTGGTGCCCTTGGGCCACTGCGCCCGGTAGAACGACGCCTGCTGCAGCATGTAGCACTTGTTGGAGAGGATCGGCGCGCCCGCGTCCTGGAACGTGGTCGTGGCGATCGACTTCACGTCGCCGATGCCGGCGTTGACCCAGGCCGGGTTCTGCATCCAGTCGGCCACCGTCTTCATGGCGCCGGTGATCTTCTCGTCACTGAACTTGATCTTGTGGCTGACCCACTGGTCGTAGACGTCGCCGCCGTAGCTGCCGAGGACGGCCTCCTCGACCCAGTCGGTGGCCGGCCAGCCGGTCGCGGTGCCGGAGGCGATGCCGCCGCACCACGGCTTGGCGCCGCCCGAGGTGGCGATCCTGTTGCTGAGGCCCATGAGGTCGGCCCAGGTCTTCGGGACCTCGTAGCCGGCCTGCTTGAAGGCCTTCGGCGAGTACCAGACCAGCGACTTCATGTTGGCGCTCATCGGCGCCGCGTAGAAGGTGCCGTTGACGGAGCCGTAGGTCTTCCAGACCGGGCTCCACTTGTCCTCGTTGGCGACGGTCTGCGCCGGCGGCTTCACGACCTTTCCGGTCTTGACCATCTGCGCGAGCAGGCCGGGCTGCGGGATGATCGCGAAGTCCGGGGCGTTTCCGCCGCTCACGCGCACCGGCAGCTGCGACTCGAAGTCGTTGGAGCCCTCGTAGGAGATCTTGATGCCCGTACAAGAACTGAACTCCGCCCAGGACTTCTCCAGCGAGTCCGACTCCGGGCTGAGGATCGAGGCGAACATCGTCACCTTGGTGCCGGAGTGGCCCGCGTAGGCCTGGTACTTGGCACAGTCACCGGTGAGCGTGGGTGCCGCCGACGTGCCGCCGCCGTCCTTCGAGGAACTGTTCGAGCACGCCGCGGCGAGGGCCAGGGCGAACACGGCGGGAACGGCGAGCAGACGCCGCCGCAGGAGTGTGGTCATCGGCGGGCCTCACAGGCGATCGTGGTGGTGGACAATGCGCTCCTCCTGGCCAGGGCACCCCGAGATGCCGGCGTGGGACTACAAGTCTGCGCTGTACCGGTTGATCGAGCTGTACCCAGCAGTATCGCTGGCTTGAAGACGTTAACTCACCGGTTACCCCACGCCAAGGTGCGCGTTCGACCTTCATCGGCCGGTGTCCCGGTCGTGATCGGGCCGTGCTGGAGGGCCGGTTCCGCACCGGCCCTCCAGCACCGTTCCGGGGCCCCTATCAGAGCCGGACGGGCAGCTCGCGCAGGCTGTTGACCACCATGGTGGGGTTCGGCCGCAGCTCCTCCTCGGGCACCGCGAGGGCGAGGCCGGGGAAGCGTTCGAAGAGGGCGGGCAGCGCCACCGCCGCCTCCAGCCGGGCCAGCGGCGAGCCCGGGCAGACGTGCGGCCCGTGGCCGAACGAGAGGTGCCGCCCGGCGTCACGGGTGATGTCGAAGACCTCCGCGGTGACGCCGTGCTGCACGGGGTCGCGGCCGATGGCGTTGTAGGAGATCAGAACGGCGTCCCCGGCGGGGATCACCGTGCCGCCGGCCTCGATGTCGGCGGTGGCGAAGCGGAACAGGAAGTTGCTGGTCGGAGGGGTCCAGCGGAGCGACTCCTCGACCACCGCCGGCCAGCCGACCTCGCCCGAACGGGCGAGCGCGAGCTGGTCCGGATGGGTGAGCAGGGCGCGGACCGCGTTGGTGATCAGGTTGACGGTGGTCTCGTGGCCTGCCGCGATGATCACGCGCAGGGTCGCCGAGGCCTCGGCGTCGGTCAGCGGTCCGCCCTCGACGTCGGCCGTCAGCAGAGCACTGATCAGGTCCTCCCCGGGCTCGGCGCGGCGCAGCGCCACCAGGTCCGCGACGAAGGCGTTCAGTGCGGCGATGGTGGCCGGCACGTCGGCCGGGGCGGTGGTGCTGGAGAAGAACCGCTCGTACAGCTCGCGGATGTAGGCGTGGTCGTGCTCGGGCACGCCGAGCAGCCAGCCGATCACCGACATCGGCAGCGGGAAGGCGAAGACCGTCTTCAGGTCGACCACCGGCCCGGCCGCGGCGAGCCGGTCGAGCAGCTCGGCGGTGATCTCCTCGATGCGGGGCTTCATGAGTTCGACGCGGCGGGGGGTGAAGGCCTGGGCCACGATCGCCCGCAGCCGGCGGTGCGCGGCGCCGTCGGTGGTGACCATCGACGGGCCGGGCACGGCCAGGCCGATCAGCGGCCAGGTCTTCGGCACCTCGCCCTTGCGGTACGCCGCCCAGTGTGTCGCGTCCTTGACCAGCCGGGCGTCGGTGAGCAGTCTGCGGGCCTCGGCGTGCCGGGTGACCGCCCATCCGCGGACGCCCATCAGCTCGACCGGGACCACCGGGCCTGCGGCGCGCAGCAGTGCGCCCTCGGCGGCGTTGTCACGGGCCAGCGGGTCCATCACGAACGGCGCGTCGGCGGTCGGCGCGGCCGCTGCGGTCGTCCCGTCCGCTCCGGTCGCCGGCTCCGCCGCCGTCACTGCGGCCCCTGCGGTCAGTTCGGTCATCCCTGCCCCTCCTCGGGTCTCGTCACTCCGCCACGTAGCCGGGTGTGAAGGCCACCGGCAGCGCCATCAGTCCGCGCACCCAGGCCGAGGGGCGCCACACCAGGGCGCTCTCGGACACCGCGAGGCGCAGGTCCGGCAGCCGGTCGAGCAGCACCTCGATCGCGGTGTTGGCGATCACCTCGGCGGCCTCGCGGGCCGGGTAGGGGCAGCCGTGGTCGCCGGCGGAGAAGCTCAGGTAGGCGCGGTTGCCCTCGGCGGGGCGGCCGGAGTCCTGGCGGACCGTCGGATCGGCGTTGGCGCCGGCGAAGCCGAGCAGCACCATGTCGCCCTTGGCGATCCGCTGGCCGCCGAGGTGGACGTCGCGGGTCGCCCAGCGGCCGGCGAAGATCTGGGTGGGGGTGTCCTCCCAGAGGGCCTCGCCGAGCGCCTGGCCGATCGAGCGGCGGCCGCCGGAGAGGGAGGCGGCGAAGCGCTCGTCGGTGAGCATCAGCCGCAGCGCGTTGGAGATCCAGTAGGCGAGCGGCTGGTGACCGGCGATCAGCAGCACCCGCAGGTCCCGCATGACCTCTTCGTCGTTGAGCCCGGCCTCGTGGGCGAGCAGCCGCGAGGTGACGTCGGAGGCGGGGATCTCGCGGCGCCGGTGGACGAGTCCGAGCATGACGGCGAGCAGCTGCTGGGCGCCCTCCTGGGCGTCGGCGCCGCCGTCGAGCATCGCGAGCAGTCCGCGGATCAGGACGGGGGCCTCGTCCTCGTCGAGGCCGAACAGCCGGCAGAGCACCAGCAGCGGCATCCGGTGGGCGTAGTCGGCGACCAGATCGGCCTCGCCGCGGCCGGCGAAGCCGTCGATCAGCCGGTCGGCGATCTCCTCGGCGTGGATGCGCAGTTCGTACGGGTCGACGGCGGCGAGGGCGTCGGTGACGGCGGAGGAGCGGCGCTGGTGCTCGGCCCCCTCGGCGTAGAGGATCGAGGGGACGGGCGCCATCATCGGCTTGAGCGGCCAGTCCTCGGGGATGTCCGGCCACTGGTTCCAGCGGGTGGAGTCCCGGCCGAAGACCTTGGGCTGGCCGGTGACCAGCTGGAGTTCGCGGTAGCCGATGACCAGCCAGGCGGGGACGCCGCCGGCGAGTTCGACGGGTGCGACCGGGCCGTGGCGGTCGCGCAGCTCCTGGTAGAGCGCGCCGGGGTCGGTCTGGAAGCGGGGCCCGTACAGCGGGGCGGCGTCGGCGTGGGCCGGGCAGCCGGGCGGCGGGGTGGTGACGGGCTCGGTCACGGCGTGTCCTCTCCGGAGGCCTCGGCCTCGGCCATGCGGTGCAGGTGGCGGACGAGTTCGATCAGCACCTGCTTGCTCGACTCGCGGTCCCGTGCGTCGCACTCCACCAGCGGGACGTGGTCGGCGAGGTCGAGGGCGGCCCTGACCTCGGCGAGGGTGTGCTCGGGCGGCCCGAAGTTGTTGCGGACGACCACGAAGGGCGTGCCGTGGTGTTCGAGGCGGTCGATGGCGTACCAGGACTCCTCGAGGCGGCGGGTGTCGACCAGCACCACGGCGCCGAGGGCGCCGCTGAACAGCCGGTCCCAGAGGAACCAGAAGCGTTCCTGGCCGGGGGCGCCGAAGAGGTAGAGCACGTTCTCGGCGCCGAGGGTGATCCGGCCGAAGTCGAAGGCGACGGTGGTCGACCGCTTGCCCTGCACCCCGGTGAGGTCGTCCACGCCCTCGCCGGCGCGGGTCATCGTCTCCTCCGTGTTGAGCGGGCGGATCTCGCTCACCGAGCCGACCAGGGTGGTCTTGCCGACGCCGAAGCCGCCCACCACGACGATCTTCAGCCCGTTCGCGGCGGTGCTGCTGAGCGGGGACCGGCCGGCCGCGGCGAGGGTGTCAGAGCTGTTGGAGACCATGCAGTACCTGCTTCAGCGTGTCGAGGTCGGGCAGGCGTGCCTTGGACGGGGCGAACCTGGGGTGGCGGGCGGTAATCCGGCCGGCCTCCAGCAGGTCGCCCAGCAGGATCTTCACCACGCTGACCGGCAGGGCGAGTTCGGCGGCGAGCTCGACCACGGCCGTCGGGGTGGCGCACAGGGCGAGGATGCGGGCGTGCTCGGACTGCATGCCGGGCACCGGCTCCTGCTCGGTGACGATCAGGGTGACCAGGTCGAAGGCGTGCTCGGGCGGCCGGCTGCGGCCGCGGGTCACCGTGTAGAGCCGGTCCGGGTCCTCGTCCCGGCCGGCGAGCGGCCGCGTCACACCCCGGCCTCGATCTCGCGCGGCGGGGCGCTCAGGAACACCCCGATCTGCTCGATCAGCCCGTGCATGTTGTGCCCGACGACGCCGACGTCGGCGTCGTCGTCGGTGACGACCGCGAGGTGGGCCCCCTCGCCGGCGGCGACGATGCACAGGATGCCGCCGTGGAACTCGGTCATCGACTGGCGGACGCCACCGGCCGCGTTCCCGAACTCGATGGAGGCGCCGTGGGCGAGGCTCTGCATGCCGGAGGCGATCGCGGCGAGCTGGTCGGCCTGGTCGGTGCCGAGGCCGGCGGTGTGGCAGAGCTTGAGGCCGTCGGCGGAGAGCACCAGGGCGTGCCGGGCACCGGGGGTGGCCGTCAGCAGGTTCTCCAGCAGCCAGTCGAGGTCGCGGTCGGTGCTGCTGCTCATCGGGCATCGTCCTTCGAGTGGGCGTCGGGGGACTCGGCCCCTTGCAGGGCCTTGCGGAACGCGCCGAAGCGGGCCGCGGAGAGGGCGGCGGAGCGCTCGGTCCGCGGCGCCGGAGCGGCCGGGGCCGCCGGCGCGGCCGCTGCCAGGGTCTGGCCGCGGCGGCGCTGCGGCAGGGCCCGGGCGGCGGGCGGGGTGTCGGTGCCGGCCCCGTTGCCGGCGTCGTCGTCGGTGGTGTGCGGGCCGTCGGTGCGCCCGGTGGTGACGGTGTCCTCGGTGACGCCGGTGGTGTCCGGGCCGGCGGGGGCGGCCGGGCGGGCGGGCTCCAGGACGGCTCGGGCCGGGCGCGGTACGGCGGGGACGGGTGCGGCCGGGGCCGGTGCGGCGGCCGCGGCGCGGCGCTCGGCCTCCAGGGCCCGGGCGAGGGCGGGCGCGGGGTGGCTGATCAGCTGTTCGGGGATCAGCACCACGACGCCGGTGCCGCCGCGGGCGGACGGCCGGAAGGAGATCGACAGGCCGTGCTTGCGGGCCAGCGAGCCCACCACGGCGAGGCCGAGCCGGGTGCCGGCGGAGAGCGCGCTGAGGTCCAGCGGCTGGGCGGAGACGGCCTGTTCGGCGCGGCGCAGCCAGCTGTCGCTGAGGCCGAGGCCGCCGTCCTCGACGGTGATGACGAGGCCGGAGTGCGCCTCCTCGACGTAGACGTGCACCTCGGCCGGCGGGGCGGAGAAGTTGGCGGCGTTGTCGAGGAGTTCGGCGAGGACGTGCATCACGCCCTCGGCGGCGAACCCGGCGACGGCGGCGGTGGAGGCGTTGTGCAGCCGGACGCGCTGGTAGGCGCCGATCCGGCCGAGGGCGCCGCGCAGGATCGACTCGACGCCGATCGGCTTCGTCCAGCGGCGGCCGGAGCGGGCGCCGGTGAGCACCGCGATGGAGTCGGCCATCCGCCCGACCTGGGCGGTGGAGTGGTCGAGGACGAGCAGGTCGCCGAGGACGTCCTCGCCGTGCCGGTGCTGCATGTCGCGCAGTTCCGCGTGCATGCTCGTGGCCAGCGCCTGGACGCGGCCGGCGGCGGTGGCGCAGACGGCGAGGGCGGCGGCGCGCTGGCGCTCGCCGCGGCCGACGGCCTCGGCGACGGTGCGCAGCAGGGCGTGGTGGACGGGCAGGTCGTGGCCGGCGAGGGCGGTGTCGACCGAGGCGCCGGCGCGCAGCCTCTCGACCACCCGGGGCAGCACCTGGTCGCGCAGGGCGGCCAGTTCGGTGCGTTCCCGGACGGCGGCGCTGTGCGCCTCGTGCAGGGCGGTGAGTTCGGCGCGCGCCGCCTGCCGGTCGGCGCGGGCCTGCTCCAGGTCGGTGCGGATCTCCGCGGTCTCGGCCTGGGCGTTGGCGAGGGCGGCGCGCAGGGCGCCGGCCGCGGTGTGGGCGGCGGTGAGGTCGGTGTGCAGCGCGCCGGCGGCGGCGCCGGTCTCGGCGAGTTCGCGCCGGGCGGCGGCGAGTTCGTGCTCGGCGGCGCGGGCGCGGAGGCCGAGCTTGGCCGTCCAGCCGACGAGGCCGCACCAGAGCAGGGCGGCGACGGCGGCGACGCCCGCGACGGCGGCGCGGTGGACGGACGGGGTGAGGGCGACGGCCGCGGCGGCGGCCGCGGCACCGAGGACCATCCCGGCCCCGGCGCGGACCGCGAGAGCGCCGTCGGATCCCTGGTACGCCGCCCCGGCGGGGCGCGTGCGAGCTCTCATCTGTCTGATCCTCGTGCGGCGTCGGCGGCGGAGCAGGGTGACCGCGGGGCCGGCCGCGGGCATACCGGGCGGGCCGGGGCAGCGTACGACCGAGCGCGTTCCGCTCATTTGATCGGTACACGCGGTCGCCCGATCATATCCATTCAGGTTTTCGACTCAATGGCCGAGTTGACACACAGTCGCACAGGATGACGCTCCGCGCCCGTACCACCCGGTAACCGTGCGGCCGACGGGCTCCGGAAGACGTCCGGCGGGCCGTTCCGCGACGTGGGAACGGCCCGCCGGGGGCGCGCCCGGGGTGGGCGCCGGGTCGGCGCCTGGTCAGCCGAGGACCGCCTCCACGTCCCGGCGCAGCTTGGCGAAGTCCACTCCGCGGCCGGAGAGCACCGCCGCACCCAGGCCCTGGCCCTCGCGGATCAGGCCGAGCAGGATGTGGCCGGTGGCGATCTCCTTCTGCTTGAGGCGGAGGGTCTCGCGCAGCGAGAGCTCCAGGGTCTTGCGGGCACGCGGGGTGAGCCGGCTGTGCTTGCCGGCCCGGCGGCCCTCGGCAGGCCGGCGCTCCAGGGCGCCCTCGCCGAAGGCGGACTCCACGGCCGCCCGGACGGCGTCGAGGTCGACGCCGATCGCGGCCAGCGCCCGGCCGTCGACGTGGCCGCCGGACAGCCGGACGACCTCGGCCCGCGCGGCCTCGTGGTCGAGGCCGTCGGCGGCCAGCAGCGCGGCCACCGGGTCGGCCGGGTCGTGCACGATGCCGAGCAGCAGGTGCTCGGTGCCGACCTTCTCGTGGCCGAGCTCGCGCGCCTCCACCTGGGCCTGCATGACGACGCGGCGCGCGCCGTCCGTGAACCGCTCGAACACGGTCAGCCCTCCCCTCTCGTACCGAAGATCCGCTTGGCGTACTTCTTGTGCACCGCCTGCCGGCTGACCCCGAGGCAGGCAGCGATCTCCTGCCAGGACCAACCCTGCTCGCGCGCGTTGCCGACCTGGAGGTCCTCCAGCCGGTCGGCCAGGTCCCGCAGCGCCCGGACGGCCCGCAGGCCGATCGCGGGGTCGCGGCTGCTCGCGTCCGCGGCGAGCTGTCTCGTCTCGCTCATGCTGTCAACTTAGGTTGACAGGCGCCCGGTGTCAACCCAGGTTGACAAAGACCTCGGGCGGCCGCACCGACGGCGACGCCTCACACGGACCAGTACGCCCGGTCGTTCGGGTTCCGCTCCCCCTCCCTCGGCATCCGGCGTCCGCAGCGCTTGCCCGTCCGGCGCGAGCGCGCGTACGCGTCCAGCTCGGCCAGCCAGCGGCCGCGGTCCTCCTCCAGCACCGCCAGCGCCCGCAACAGCGCCTCCTCGTCCCGCTGGAACGGCCCGGCCAGCCACGCCAGCCGGTCCAGCGTCCCGTGGAATCCCAGCGGCCGGTACAGCTGCACGCACGACCGCAGCGCCGCCACCCTCACCCGGAGCGGCAACCTCGAATCCGCCACCCGCCGGGCATGCCATCCGAAACTCATCCGGCATCCACCTCCAGAAAGTTGAGCCTGCGTCACTTTCGTCCAACCGATGACTCGTCAGTAACATGCCAAGGAATGCGTCGGTCGGCCACCCCCGTCCGGCCTCACCCTGCCCTCACCACCTCGAAGGCGAACCCTCTGCATGTCCATACGCTCCCGCGCGCTCCCCGCACTGGCCACCGGCCTGCTGCTCACCGCCACCGGCTGCGCCGCCTCGGCACCCGCCGCCGAACCGGCCCTCGCCGCCGCGGCCCTCACCACGGAGACCGCCCCGGCGGCGCCGGCCGTGACCGCCCCGAGCAGCACCGACACCCGTGCCGCAGCGGCCCCGACCGCCGCCGTCGCCGCCCCGGCGACCGCCGGCAAACCGGCCGCCGGCACCGGTCGGACGGTCTCCCTCGTCGCCTACGACCCGGCGAGCGGCCGCGCCACCCTGCGCACCGGTAACCCCGGGCACGCCAAGAACCCCGGCAGCACCGGCAGTACGGGCAGCACCGGGAAGACCCCCGCCCCCTCCCGCACCACCGGCGCCCCCCACGACCCGGACGCCACCGCCTCCGCGTCCGCGTCCGCGTCCGCCGCACCGGACACCGTCCGCACCGGCCAGCTGATCGCCAGCCCGCCCACCCCCGCCGCACCGCGCGGCGCCCTGGTCGCCGTCACCGGCGTGCAGAAGACCGCCGACGACGAGGTCGAGGTCACCACCCGCCCCGCCGAGGTCGCCGAACTGCTCGGCGCCACCGCCACCGAGCAGCACCAGGCGATCGACGTCCACGGCATCCGCGTCCAGCCGCTGGTCAAGGACCTCAAGGTCGGCTTCACCACCCGCCCCGGCGGCGGCAACGGCTCCGCCTCGGCCCAGCTCTCCCTCGACGCCGGCACCAGCGTCCCGCTCCCCGGCGGGGCCAAGGCCGACCTCGCCGCCGGCATCCGCCTCTCCCCCTCCGTCGACTTCTCCTACGACGGCCGCGGCATCCTCAAGGGCGGCATCGAGAAGGCCCGCGTCGGCTTCGGCCTCGGCGCCCACGCCGACTGGAAGGTCGGCGCCACCCTCGCCGCCAGCCCCAACCCGCTGCGCGTCCCGCTCGCCAAGCTCAGCGCCAGCCCCGTGCTGACCGTCGCCGGCTTCCCCGTGGTGGTCAACCTCGACCTCACCTGCTACCTCACCGTCGGCGCCGACGGGAAGCTCACCGTCGAGGCCGAACAGGACCTCGACGGCGCCTGGTCCGTCCACGCCGACTACGCCAAGGGCAAGGGCTGGACCACCACCGCCGACCCCGGCACCACCACCGTCGGCCCCGTCCGCGCCAAGCTCAGCGGCGACGCGACCCTGCGCACCGGCCTCACCGCCGAGGCCTCCGTCGGCCTCTACGACACCGTCGGCGTCGCCGCGTCCGTCGAGCCCTACCTCCACACCCGGGTCGCCGGCTCCGTGACCCTCGACACCACGGGCAAGCCCCCGCACGTCGAAGGCAGTTGGACCAACACCGCCGGCCTCGACATCAACGGCAGGCTCTACGCCCAGATCAAGATCCTCGGCACCCCGCTCCTCAAGGCCGACCTCCCCCTGCCCGCCTTCCACCGCGAGTGGCCCCTGCCCTCCCTGAGCACCACCCACTGACCCGCGGCAAGCCGCAGGGCCGGACCTCGACCGAGAAGAGGTCCGGCCCTGCGGTGCAAATCCGTTGGCACCGCGGCCCGTCGGCCGACCAGACTGCGCGGGTGGACTCCCACCCGTCGGCGCCCCATCCGTCGGCGCCCCGCCCGCTCGCCCGGCCCGCCCCCGACCCGCGCGCCCGCGGCCTCGTCCCCGACTTCGCAGCCATGCAGGACCTGATCGCCGGGCTGGTGCCGCCCGACCGGGCGTCCATGGACGTGATGAGCACGCTGGAGACCGTCCGCGAACTCGTCCGGCACTCCTACCACCGGTACGAGTTCGCCACCGCCGCCGTCACGCACTCCCTCCTCGCCCTGGAGCACGTCCTCGTCGACCGCCTGGCCACCGAGCGGCCGCTGCGCGAACTGCTCGACCGGGCCGTCCGCGCGGGGCTCGTCACGACCGACCGCGCCGCCGTGCTCGACCGGGCCCTGCTGCTGCGCGACCGGCTCGCGCGGGGCGCCGCGACCAGCGCCGCCGTCCACCCGGCCGGGGCCGTCGAACTGCTGCGGGCCGTCTTCGACACCGTCGCCATGCTCCTCGGACCGCCGCCCACGGCCGGGGCCGCGGCCCCGGACACCGGCGCTGCCGGGTCCGCCGACCGGCTCGCCCTGCTGTGGGAGGAGCACCGGCGCGCGCCCTACCCCGACAGCTTCCGCGGCGTGGACATCGCGGGCGTCGAACTGATCCTCCTGGACGCCGACGTCGCCGGACTCGTCCGGCGCGAGCTGGACGGCGGACTCGACGCCGACCGGACCGCCGCGCTCTGGCGGTACATCACCGAGCTCGACCGGGTGGTCCCGCTGATCGACGAGGCGTACTGCCGCGCCTACTTCGCGAAGCTCCGCACGGTGGCCGCCCTGGCGGCCGCACGGCACCTCCCCCCGGCGGCCTGACCGCCCGGGTGCCACCCCGGACCCGCGGCACCCCGGACTCGCGGCACCGCGGACGGCCGGCCCCGGCGGCAGGGATCAGCCGGCCCTGCGGTACGTGCTCAGCACGGCGGCGCCGATCCGCCGGACGGACCGGCACTCCAGGTCGGCGTGCGGGCCCTCGGCCGGGAACAGGCGGCGGCCGGTGCCGAGGACGGTGGGGAAGGTCAGCAGCCGGTACTCGTCGACCAGGTCCTCGGCCATCAGCCGGTGCACGACGCTCAGGCTGCCGGTGACGATCACATCGCGCTGCTCGCGCTTGACGGCGTCGACCAGGTCCCCCTCCAGCAGGCGGGAGTTGGCCCAGGCCGAGGTGTCGGTGAGGGTGCGGGACGCGACGAGCTTCGGCACGGCGTTCAGCCGGACGGCGAACGGGTCGTCGCGGCCCGGCCACAGCCGCGAGAACAGCTGCCAGGTCTCCCGCCCGAACAGCATGACCCCCTCGTCCAGCGTGCTGCCGAGCCGGAACTTGTCCCCGGCGACGGCCTCCCGGCCGAACCGGAAGGCCCAGCCGCCCAGCGGCGTTCCCCCGGACCCGTCCGGGTCGGACACGACCCCGTCCAGGGTGATGAATTCGATGACGACGACGCTCACGGCGGATTCCCTTCGGTGCGGTGTTCACCGGTACGTACCGGCCGCACCGCCCGGACTCATCGCCGCCGCCGGAACTCCTCGGCGGAAATCCGTCGCGGCAGGTCGAACACTTCGAGGACGCGCGGATCCGCGAACACCGCGTTGTGCGCGACCCGGCCGCCGACGACGGTGAGGACCTGCACCGTGTGCAGAAGGAGTCCGCCACCGGGATCCGGCGCATAGGCGGCCAGCGCGGGCTGCCCGTTGGCGGTGAGCCGCCGCATGCCCCAGCCGGTGCCGCGCATCCGGAAGACGCGTTCCAGGAACAGGCCGTAGTCCCGGCTGCCCCGGTACCAGAGCGGCACGGGCGGCATCTCCAGGACAGCGTCCTCGGCCAGCAGCCGCACCAGCGCCGCGACGTCGGCCGCCTCGAACGCCCGCACGTAGCGCCGGACCACCGCCCGCACCTCGGGATCGTCCGGTTCCCGGACCTCGCCGGCGTCGCCCACCCCGGCCACGGCCGCGCGGGCCCGCTGCAGCGCGCTGTTCACCGCGGCGACCGTGGTCCCCAACTGCTCGGCGACCTCGGCGGCGGAGAACGCCAGCACCTCGCGCAGGACGAGCACCGCACGCTGGCGGGCGGGCAGGTGCTGCACGGCGGCCACCCACGCGAGCCGCAGGTCGGCCCGCGCCTCGGCGTCGAACCGAGCGTCGGGGAAGGGCTCCAGCCAGGGGACGTCCGGCGCCGGCACGAGCGGCGCCCCGGGATCGTCGCTCGGCACCCCGAGCCCGGACGGCAGCGGCCGCCGCCCGCGCCCCTCCAGCGCCGTCAGGCACACGTTGGTGGCGATCCGGTACAGCCAGGTCCGCACCGAGGCCCGCGCCGGGTCGTAGCGGTCCCGGGCCTTCCAGGCCCGCAGCAGGGTCTCCTGCACCAGGTCCTCGGCCTCGTGGAACGAGCCCGACATCCGGTAGCAGTAGGCCACCAACTCACGCCGGTACGGCTCGAGTTCCATCCGCCCATCATGCCGCACGCCCTCCCCGCCGGGGCCGACGCGGACGGGCGCCACGCGGGGGAACGGCGGAGAGGGTGCCGACCGGTGGTCGACACCCTCTCTCACGTGCGGCCCGGCACGCTCAGCGGCAGGTGCTCACCGGCGCGTCGGCGGCGCTTGCGCCCGCCGTCAGCTGCAGCCGCTGGTGGAGCCGCAGCCCTCGCAGAGGTAGCAGCTGCCGGCGCGGCGCATCTTGGTGCCGCAGGAGAAGCAGAGCGGCGCGTCGGCGTTCAGGCCCAGCTGGATCTCCACCAGTTCGGTGGAGTTGTGGGCCTGGACCGGGGCGGCCTGCGGCTTCGCCGGGGCGGGCTGCTCGGCAGCCCTGGGGGCGGCGAGCGGCGCGGACTGGGCGAGGCCCTCGACGTCCACCTCCTCCTCGACGGGCTCGTAGGAGCCGGTCTCCAGGTGGCGGGTGCGCTCCTCGACGGAGTGGATGCCGAGCGCGGAGCGGGTCTCGAACGGCAGGAAGTCCAGCGCCAGGCGGCGGAAGATGTAGTCGACGATCGACTGCGCCATCCGCACGTCCGGGTCGTCCGTCAGACCGGCCGGCTCGAAGCGCATGTTGGTGAACTTCGAGACGTAGGTCTCCAGCGGCACGCCGTACTGCAGGCCGACCGAGACGGCGATGGAGAAGGCGTCCATCATGCCCGCGAGGGTCGAACCCTGCTTGGACATCTTCAGGAAGACCTCGCCCAGGCCGTCGTCCGGGTAGGAGTTGGCCGTCATGTAGCCCTCGGCACCGCCGACCGTGAAAGAGGTGGTGATGCCCGGGCGGCCCTTCGGCAGGCGCTTGCGGACGGGGCGGTACTCGACGACCTTCTCGACCGCGGCGGGCGCCTCGGCGGCCTTCGCCTCGACGGCCGGGGTCTTGGTCTTGGCCGAGAGCGGCTGGCCGACCTTGCAGTTGTCGCGGTAGATGGCGAGCGCCTTCACACCGAGCTTCCACGCCTGGAAGTAGATCTCCTCGACGTCCTCGACCGAGGCGTTCTCGGGCATGTTGACCGTCTTGGAGATGGCGCCGGAGATCCACGGCTGGATCGCCGACATCATCCGGACGTGGCCCATCGGCGAGATGGACCGCTCGCCCATCGCGCAGTCGAAGACCTCGTAGTGGGCGGTCTTCAGGCCGGGGGCGTCGATCACGTTGCCGTGCTCGGCGATGTGGGCGACGACCGCCTCGACCTGTTCGTCCTGGTATCCGAGGCGCTTCAGGGCGCGCGGCACGGTGCCGTTGACGATCTGCATCGAGCCGCCGCCGACGAGCTTCTTGAACTTGACCAGCGCGAGGTCCGGCTCGACGCCGGTGGTGTCGCAGTCCATCATCAGGCCGATGGTGCCGGTCGGGGCGAGCACGGAGGCCTGCGCGTTGCGGAAGCCGTTGGCCGCACCGAGGCGGACGACGTCGCCCCAGGTCTCGGTGGCGGCGGCCCACACCGGGGCGTCCAGGTCGTCGACCGCGACGGCGGCGGCGTTGGCGTCCGCGTGCTGCTGCATGACCCGGCGGTGAGCGGCGGCGTTGCGGGCGTAGCCCTCGTACGGGCCGACCACGCCGGCGAGTTCGGCGCCGCGCCGGTAGGCGGTGCCGGTCATCAGCGAGGTGATGGCACCGGCCAGGGCGCGGCCGCCCTCGGAGTCGTACGCGTGGCCGGTGGCCATCAGCAGGGCGCCGAGGTTGGCGTAGCCGATGCCGAGCTGGCGGAAGGCGCGGGTGGTCTCGCCGATCTTCTCGGTCGGGAAGTCCGCGAAGCAGATGGAGATGTCCATCGCTGTGATGACCAGCTCGACGACCTTGGCGAAGGTCCCGGCGTCGAACGAGTCGTCGTCGCGGAGGAACTTCATCAGGTTGAGCGAGGCGAGGTTGCAGCTGGAGTTGTCCAGGTGCATGTACTCGGAGCAGGGGTTGGACGCGTTGATGCGGCCGGACTCCGGGCAGGTGTGCCAGTGGTTGATGGTCGAGTCGTACTGGATGCCCGGGTCGGCGCAGGCCCAGGCGGCCTCGGCCATCTTGCGGAACAGCTTCTTGGCGTCGACGGTCTCGATGACCTCGCCGGTCATCCGGGCGCGCAGGCCGAAGGTGGTGCCGTTCTCGACCGCGGTCATGAACTCGTCGGAGACGCGGACGGAGTTGTTGGCGTTCTGGTACTGGACGGAGGTGATGTCGTCGCCGCCCAGGTCCATGTCGAACCCGGCGTCGCGCAGGGCGCGGATCTTCTCCTCCTCCTTCACCTTGGTCTCGATGAAGGCCTCGACGTCCGGGTGGTCGACGTCCAGGACGACCATCTTCGCGGCGCGGCGGGTGGCGCCGCCCGACTTGATGGTGCCGGCGGAGGCGTCGGCGCCGCGCATGAAGGAGACCGGGCCGGAGGCGTTGCCGCCGGAGGAGAGGAGTTCCTTGGAGGAACGGATGCGGGAGAGGTTGAGGCCGGCGCCGGAGCCGCCCTTGAAGATCATGCCCTCTTCCTTGTACCAGTCGAGGATCGACTCCATGGAGTCGTCGACGGCCAGGATGAAGCAGGCGGAGACCTGCTGGGGCTGCTTGGTGCCGACGTTGAACCAGACCGGCGAGTTGAAGCTGAACACCTGGTGGAGGAGGGCGTGGGTCAGCTCGTGCTCGAAGGTCTCGGCGTCGTCCGGGGTGGCGAAGTAGCCGTGCTTCTCGCCGGCGGCGCGGTAGGTGAGCACCACGCGGTCGATGATCTGCTTGAGGCTCCACTCGCGCTGCGGGGTGCCGACGGCGCCGCGGAAGTACTTCGAGGTCACGATGTTGACCGCGTTGACCGACCAGAAGTCGGGGAACTCGACGCCGCGCTGCTCGAAGTTGATCGAGCCGTCACGCCAGTTGGTCATGACGACGTCGCGGCGCTCCCAGGTCACCTCGTCGTAGGGGTGGACGCCAGGAGTGGTGTAGATGCGCCCGATCCGCAGGCCGCCCTCGGGAGCCTTGCCGGCCGCCTTGGTCGCCTTGCCGGACTTCGACCCGCGTGCGGAACCGCTCGTCGTGTCAGTCACTTCTTCTTCCTCCTCCTGGGCAAACGCCCTGGACGCCCCGATGCTTCCGGCTTGCGGGACATCCGGTGGTTCGCTTCTCCTGGTGTGCGGGCAGCACGGAACGCCGACCGCTTTCGCACGTTGTGTTGTGTTCTGCACCCGTCGAGCGGGCATGCGCCGACCGCGGACGGTCGGAGCGGTGGCCTGCCGCGGCCCTAGGGCGCGGCGGCGGCGTGGGAGGACAGCGCGGCGCCGTCCTCCGGGACGAAGGGCCGCTCGGCGCGGAGCTCCGCGATGGCGGCCTCGAAGTCCTCCAGGCCGTCGAAGGCCCGGTAGACCGACGCGAACCTCAGGTACGCGACGACGTCGAGCTCCTTGAGCGGGCCCAGTATGGCCAGACCGACGTCATGGGTGGACAGCTCGGCACTGCCGGAGGCGCGCACGCACTCCTCGACCCGCTGGCCCAGCTGGGCGAGCGCGTCCTCGCTGACCGGCCGGCCCTGGCAGGCCTTGCGGACGCCGGAGATCACCTTCTCGCGGGAGAAGGGCTCGGTGACGCCGCTGCGCTTGATCACCATCAGGGTCGCGGTCTCCACCGTGGTGAAACGGCGGCCGCAGTCGGGGCACTGGCGGCGGCGGCGGATGGAACTGCCGTCGTCGCTGGCCCGGCTGTCCACGACCCGGCTGTCAGGATGCCGGCAGAAGGGGCAGTGCACCTGAGGACTCCCTCCCGAAGGGCATGACAGCGGACCGGGCCACTCTACGCGATGAGCGGGGGTCCACAGCAAGCTCGACCACAACCTGTGGGCCCGACCGGTGAGACTGGCACAAGATCTAGCGCTCGGGGGTCACGCCACGCCGAACGGATCCGGTTCGTCCGCAGTGCCTGCGCCGCCGTTCGAGCGGCGCGTTCCGCGGACCGGGTCGAAATCTCCGGGGCCGGTGAAATAGACTGCCGGAGTCGAACATTTAATCGATGTACACCCAAAGCCTTGATCGCGTCAGCGGACTGCTAAATAATTCACTCGAACGTGTGTTTGGCGCAACCTTTCGATAGGGGCACCAGTTGAGCAGGGCAAGGGAGAAACGCCTGTCCAATGAGGGGCCGCGATGAACACCGTAGAACTCAAGAGCAACTCCATCCCGGTGCAGGAGCGCTCCGCGCGCACCACGGACCAGCAAGGCGTGGACCACAGCATGAGCCGTAGCCAGCCGATCGAGCACGCCGCCGTGCAGGACACCGTGCTCGGCGCGCCCGCCCCCACCCGCTCCCTGCCCGGCCGCCCGCCCGGGATCCGCACCGACGAGGCCGGCCTGACGGAGCGCCAGCGCCGGGTCATCGAGGTCATCCGGGACTCCGTCCAGCGCCGGGGCTACCCGCCGTCCATGCGCGAGATCGGCCAGGCCGTCGGCCTCTCCTCCACCTCCTCCGTCGCCCACCAGCTGATGGCCCTGGAGCGCAAGGGCTTCCTCCGCCGCGACCCGCACCGCCCGCGCGCCTACGAGGTCCGCGGCGTCGAGGTCGCCCGCCCGAACACCGCCGAGACGGCCGGCCGCCCCTCGACCTCCTACGTGCCGCTGGTCGGCCGGATCGCCGCCGGCGGCCCGATCCTCGCCGAGCAGACGGTCGAGGACGTCTTCCCGCTGCCGCGTCAGCTGGTCGGCGAGGGCGAGCTCTTCGCGCTCACCGTCCGCGGCGACTCGATGATCGAGGCGGCCATCTGCGACGGCGACTGGGTCACCGTCCGCCGGCAGCCGGTCGCCGAGAACGGCGACATCGTCGCCGCCATGATCGACGGCGAGGCCACCGTCAAGCGCCTCAAGCGCGAGGACGGCAAGATCTGGCTGATGCCGCACAACCCCGCGTACGACCCGATCCCGGGCGACAACGCGACCATCCTCGGCAAGGTCGTCGCCGTGCTGCGGCGCCTCTGACGGGCAGACGCACGGGGGCGCGGAGAACTGCGCGGGGCTCACGGCCCGCGCGGCTCCCCGCGCCCCCTTCTGTCCGTCCGGCACCCTCGCGGGCCGTCGCCGCCGGGCTCCTACTTCACCGGCTTCACCGGCGGGGCCGAGGCGTCGATCGCCGCCAGCGAGCGGCGGACCTGGTTGCGGTCGTTGGTGTACCAGAAGTCCGGCATCGACGAGCGGAAGAAGCCGCCGTACCGGGCGGTGGCCAGGCGCGGGTCGAGCACCGCCACCACACCCCGGTCGTCCGCCGCACGGACCAGCCGACCCGCACCCTGCGCCATCAGCAGCGCCGCATGGGTCGCCGCGACCGCCATGAAGCCGTTCCCGCCGGCCTCCTCGACCGCCTTCTGCCGGGCGCTCATCAGCGGGTCGTCCGGCCGCGGGAAGGGGATGCGGTCCATGACGACCAGCTGGCAGGCCGAACCGGGCACGTCCACGCCCTGCCAGAGCGACAGGGTGCCGAACAGGCAGGACTCGGCGTCCGAGGCGAACGCCTTGATCAGCTCGCCGAGCGTCTCCTCGCCCTGCAGCAGGATGCGGTTGTCCAGCCGCTCGCGCAGCGCCTCGGCCGCGGCCTGGGCGGCCCGCATCGAGGAGAACAGGCCGAGCGTCCGCCCGCCGGCCGCGCCGATCAGCTCGGCGAGTTCGTCCAGCATCGCCGGCCGGTCCGGCTCGCGGCCGGGCGGCGGCAGGTGCTTGGCGACGTAGAGGATGCCCTGCTTGGGGTAGGTGAACGGCGAGCCGACGTCGAGGCCGCGCCAGGACGGCGGGGCGTCCTCGCCGCCGTCGGGCTCCGGCTCGTCCGGCGTCCGCTCGTCGGGCAGCCGCCCCTCCACCGGCAGGCCGACCGAGGCGGCGACGCCGTTGAAGTCGCCGCCCAGCTTGAGGGTCGCCGAGGTGAGCACCACCGAGCGGTCCCGGTAGAGGTTCTCCCGGAGCAGGCCGGAGACGGAGAGCGGGGCGACCCGCAGCGAGGCCGTGCCGGCCCCGAAGCGGTCGCTGCGCTCGATCCACACCACGTCGTAGGCGGAGTCCTGGAGCAGCCGGTCGGTCGTCTCGTGCAGCGACTCGGCGGAGGCCATGGCCTGCTTGCGCACCGCGTCCTCGTCGGAGAGCGAGCGGTCCCGCGTCTCGCCGAGCGAGGTGATGACCTGGCGGGCGGCGTCCCGGATCGCGGTGACGGCGTAGGCGAGGTACTCGGGCAGCTCCTCGACCCGGCCGGGCTGCGCGGTCTCCATCAGCCCGTGGTAGTTCTCGGCGGCGGCCTGGAGGGCGTCCACCGCCTTCTCGTTGGCGAGCTTGGCGGCCCGCCGGACGGCCCGGTTCACCGCGTGCACGGTGAGCTCGGCGGTGGCGGCACCGGTCACCCGGTTCACCAGCTCGTGCGCCTCGTCGATGATCAGCAGCCCGTGCTCGGGCAGCACCGGGGCACCCTCGATGGCGTCGATCGCCAGCATCGCGTGGTTGGTGACGACGACGTCCGCCACCTTGGCCCGCTCGCGCGCGGCCTCGGCGAAGCACTCCTGGCCGTAGGGGCACCTGGAGGCGCCGAGGCACTCGGAGGAGCTGACGGAGAGCTGGGCCCAGGCCTTGTCGGAGACGCCCGGCGAGAGGTCGTCCCGGTCTCCGGTCTCCGTCTCGTCCGCCCAGTCGCGCAGCCGCACGACGTCCTGGCCGAGCTTGCTGCTCGGGCCGCCGAGCACCTCGGCGGCGTCGAACAGGCCCTCGCCCTCGTCCGCCGGGGTGCCCTCGTGCACCCGGTGCAGGCACAGGTAGTTGGAGCGGCCCTTGAGCATCGCGAAGAGCGGGCGGCGGCGCAGCACGGGGTGCAGGGCGTCGACCGTCCGCGGCAGGTCGCGTTCGACGAGCTGGCGCTGCAGGGCGAGGGTGGCGGTGGCGACCACGACGCGGTCGCCGTGGGCGAGGGCGGGCACCAGGTAGGCGAGGGACTTTCCGGTGCCGGTGCCGGCCTGGACGAGGAGGTGTTCGCCCTCGTCGACCGCGTCCGCGACGGCCTCGGCCATCCTGACCTGGCCGGGGCGCTCGACGCCGCCGACCGCGGTGACCGCGGCGTGCAGCAGCTCGGGGATGCGGGAGCGCGGTACGGGGGCCGGCGTGTCGTCGCCCGGCAGGGGCAGGGGTGCGGAGTCGTTCGTCATGACGCCGCCCACCTTATTGCGCGCCGCCGACAATCGGTGCGCGCCGAGGCGGGCGGGGTCGGCCCGCCCGCCGGGCCGGGCGCCCCGTGCGCCCCGGCCCGGCGGGCCGCCCCGGCGGGTCGGCTGGGGTGCTCAGGCGCCGCCCGGCGGGGCGAAGCTGGTCCAGGCGGTGCGGGCGGGCAGCGGGTGGAGCTCCTTGCCGGCGACGGCGTTGAGGATGACGGCGGCGCGGTGGGCGCCGAGGCCCAGGTCGGGGGTGCCCACGCCGTGGGTGTGCAGCTCGGCGTTCTGCACGTAGAGGCCGCCGGTGAGTTCGGGCCGGGTGGCGACGCGGTGGTCCAGGTCGACGCGGTAGCGGCCCCGCTCGTCCCAGTCGATGAGGGCGGCGATCGGGTCGAGGGCCTCGGGGCGGGTGGCGCGGTAGCCGGTGGCGAGCACCACGGCGTCGGTGCGCAGGACGTGGTCGGCGCCGGAGTCGGTGTGCCGGCAGTGGAGTTCGAGGCCGCCGCAGGGCCCGCTGCGGGCGGCGGTGACGGCGGTGCCCGGGACGATCTCGACCGGGTCGCCGCCGGGCGGGCGGCCGACGGAGCGCTCGTACAGCAGGTCGTGGATCTCGGCGAGGGTCTCGGCGCTGGCGGCCTTGTGGAGCTGCCACTGGGCGGGCACCAGGTCGTCGCGGACCTCGCGCGGGAGGCTGTGGAAGTAGCGGGTGTAGTCGGGGGTGAAGTGCTCCAGGCCGAGCTTGGAGTACTCCATGGGGGCGAGGGCGCGGGTGCGGCTCAGCCAGCGCAGCCGGGTGCCGTCGTCGGCGCGGCGGCGCAGCAGGTCGAGGAAGACCTCGGCGCCGGACTGGCCGGAGCCGAGGACGGTGATGTCGCGGGCGCCGTCGAGGCTGTCACGGCGTTGCAGGTAGTCGGCGGAGTGCCAGACCCGGGGGTGGCCGGCGAGGTCGGCGAAGGCGGCCGGCCGGTGCGGGCGGGTGCCGACGCCGAGGACGACGTTGCGGGCGCGGATCTCCTCGCCGCCGGCCTCGGCGCGGAACAGCCGCTCGGCGGTGTCCCAGCGCAGGGCGGTGACGGGGGCGCCGAAGCGGCAGTTGGGCAGCCGGTGGGCGACCCAGCGGCAGTAGTGGGCGTACTCGCGGCGGGAGAGCTGGAAGCGCTCGGCGAAGTAGAAGGGGTAGAGGCGTTCCTGGTGCCGCAGGTAGTTGAGGAAGCTCCAGGGACTGGTGGGGTCGACCAGGGAGACCAGGTCGGCGAGGAAGGGCACCTGCATCCGGGCGCCCTCGACGAGCATTCCGGGGTGCCAGCGGTACTCGGGCTCGGCCTCGCAGAAGAGCGCGGAGACGGCGTCGGCGGCGCCGTGGGCGAGGGCGGCGAGGGAGAGGTTGAAGGGGCCGATGCCGACGCCGAGCAGGTCGTACGGTTCGCCGCCGTCGCGGGGGGCGGGGAGCGGGCGGGGACCGGGCCGGGAACGGACCATCAGTGCGGCGCGCTTGTCGGGGAGTTCGAGTTCGCCGGCCTGCCGGAAGCCGGCCCGTTCGAGGGAGCGGCGGCAGGCGGTGTTGCGGAGGTCGGGTTCGGCGAGCACCCGGTGGCAGTCGGGGCGGCGGGCGAGGACGTGGTCGGCGAGGGCGGCGAGCAGGACGGCGCCGAGGCCGCGGCCGCGGGCCGCGGGCGGGCCGAGCAGCAGGTGGATGCCGGTGTCGTGGGGGCGCGCCGGGTAGTGGGCGGCGATCGGGTCGAGGTCGGCCCGGTAGATCTCCCAGTAGCTCATCGGGGTGCCGTCGAGCAGGCCGAGGCAGGGCAGGCTGCGGCCGTCGCCGTCGAGTTGGGCGCGCAGGTGCCGCTCGGTGCGGTCGGGCGGCCCGGCGAGCTGCCACCAGGTGTCGACGGCGGGGTCGTTCATCCAGCCGGCGATCAGCGGGAGGTCGTCGGGCAGCCGGACGGGGCGGAGCCGGAACTCGCCGGCGGGGGTGGCGATCGGGCCGTGGTCGGCGACGCCGTCCGGCGGGGCCGGGCGCTCCCCCGGTGCCGGAGCCGCCGGGGCCGGGGCGGTGGCCGGGGTCATGCGGCGGCCACCGGGTTGGGGATGTCGACGTAGACGGACTGCGTCTCGACCGGGCCGACGAGTTCGTCGAGGCCGTGCAGCCGGGTGAGCAGGTTGGCCTTGCAGCGCAGGGCGGCGGCGGTGAGCAGGTGGGCGGGCAGGCCCGAGCCGGTGGCGGCGGCGCGCGGGCCGGCGAGGAAGCGGCGCAGGGCGGCGAGCAGCACCTCCTCGTCGGCGAGCCGCTGGGCGCCGAGGGCGCCGATCAGGCCGAGGACGTGGTTGATGCCGAGGTAGTAGGCGAAGCGCTCGTCGGCGACCCGGTCGGGGACGAAGGTGTCGCTGGCGCTGCCGAGGCCGGGCAGCCGGGCGGTGAGCCGTTCGGCAGCGGAGTCGCGGTAGTAGTAGCCCTGGTTGTCGCGGTAGCGGCCGCCGACGGGCCAGCCGTCTCGGTCGAGCAGGACGAGGCTGTTCTGCTGGTGCGCCTCCAGGGCGATGCCGGCGGTGCCGTCGAGCCAGAGGACGGGCAGGACGACGGCGTCGAGGTAGCGCAGGAACCATTCGGCGGCGACGGTGCCCGGGCGGCGGCCGGTGCGGTCGGCGAGGGCCGCGAGGAGGCGGCCGAGGTGCGAGTCGAGCCGCTGCCCGGCGGGGTGCTCGGCGAGCAGGCCGGCGAGGCAGTGGACGCGGTCGGCGGGGCCGAACGGCTGGTGGCGCAGCACGGTGGACAGCCCGTCGGGGTCGGTCAGACCGGGGTGGTCGACGCCGATCCAGGCGGGGTCGCGGACGATGTCGAAGCCGGGGTGGGCGGCCCGCCACTCGGCGGCGAGGCCGGCTTCGAGCAGGCGGTGGACCTCCGTGCCGCGGTGGAGTTCCTTGCGGAGGTTCTCGCGGCGGGAGTTGGTGATCCGCAGGCCGAGCGAGAGCTTGAGCATCCAGGGGGTGCCGGGGCGGGTGACGGTGCGGACGGAGGAGGTGGGGTGCCAGGGGTCGCCGTGCGGGCCCAGGTCGTGCAGCAGGCCCTGGTCGAGCAGGGCGGCGACGGCGGGGCGCAGCGCGAGTTCGCGGGCCTGCCAGGGGTGGAGCGGCAGGGCGGCGGTGCCGGGCGGCAGGAGGCGGGGGGCGGCGAGGAGCCGTTCGGTGATCCGGTCGGCGCTCTCCGCGGTGGCGGAGTCGGCGGCGAGCAGGGTGCGGTCGACGGCGTACCAGTGGAGGCGGAAGGAGCCGTGGAGTTCGGGCGAGTAGGCGCGGCTCTCGGCGGGGCCGAGGCCGTCGCGGCTCTTGGGGGTGGGGTGCAGGGGGTGGCCGAGCAGCAGGGCCTGTTCGGAGCGGAGGAAGGGGGTGTGGCCGGCGGGGTCGGCGGCGGTGCGGCGGTGGGCGAGGATCTCGGTGGTGCGGGCGACGGAGTCGGCGACCCGGGCGGCGAGGTCGGCGATCCGGCCGGGGTCGGTGTGCCGGCCGTCGCCGTCGGCGGTGCGGGCGAGCAGGGCGGTGGCGGTGACGGCGTCGACGGGTGCGGCGGGGCCGCCGGGCCCGGTGCCGACGGTGGCGGGGCCGAAGCGGTGGCGGCCGCACGGCGACCAGTAGCGGACGGGGGCGCTGAGCCGGGCGGCGCCGCCGAGGACGGGGGCGTTGAGGCGTCCGGCGGCGTCGGGCCGGGTGCCGGTCTCGCGGGCCCAGCAGCGCAGGACGGCTTCGGTGGTGGCGTGTTCTGCGGCGGTGGCGGGGTCGGGGTGGAGCAGCGGGTCGTCCGTCCCGGGGTGGTCCGGCGGGTCGGGAAGGGCGCCGGGAAGGGGATCGTGCAGGGGGTCGTCGTCCGGGGTGCGGCGCGCTCGGGGGGCAGCTGGTCCGGGCGGTGCGGCGGGGGTCGGGGCTCCGGTGAGGGCGGTGCTCAAGGCTGCTCCTTGGGTGCGCGCCGTCGGCCGGCGCGGGGTCGAACGGGTGCGGCGGGGGACGGCACCCGGAAGGCGACAGGTAAGGGTTACCTTCCTGGGGCACCCGACCACAAAAGCTCCTCACTCGTTGTGGTGAAACGGAGCCGTTTGCTCACCCGTGGGGGTGGTGTGTGCTGACGGTGCGTCCGGGTCACGGTTCGGTGACCTCTTGTCAACCGGCGTGCACCCCAGCGACGTCGGCCGTGCCGGTGATGGCAGACTTCACCGGCGGCGATTCGGCCGCAGCGACGTCAGGGGGGACGTAGCCATGGCACACATCGGACGGGCGGGGCCGCTCGCGGCACTCGCCGCGGCACTGCTGCTCACCGTCGCGGCCTGCACTCCGGAGGGCGGGGGCACGCCGGAGCCGTCGGGCAGCGCCGCATCGGCACGGGCGGGCCGGCTGAAGCTGCCGACCGACCTGCCCTCGGGGCTGCTGGCCGGGCTGCCGCGGAGCTGGGACGAGCTGCGCCACTGGACGTACGCGGACTGGGACAGGTGGGCGTCCGCGCACGTCTTCCGCAACCCGGTGGTGCGGGACCTGTGGAATCCGGACCGGATGGACGCCGCCGCCCCGCAGCAGCCGGCACCGCCCACGGTGCCGCCCACCGCGCCGCCGCCCGGGGACGGGAGCGCCGAGCCCGATCCGACACCGGTCCCGGCCGTCCCGGTGGAGCGCCCGTACACCCGATACCCGGCCTCCGGGAAGGTGTTCAGCAACGCGCCGGGCGGCGGCATCGGCCAGTGCTCGGCGACGGTGGTCGCCGATCCGTCGCACCCGGGGAAGTCCAACCTGGTCTGGACGGCCGCGCACTGCGTCCACCAGGGCAAGGACGGCGACTGGTTCAAGAACATCATCTTCGTGCCGGCCTACAACAGTTCGGGCGCGGCGAGCGGCGGCCGCAGGGCTCCGCTCGCCGAGGTGGCGCCGCTCGGCCAGTGGTGGGCCGACAAGGTGGTGACCTCGCCGCTGTGGCCGGCCGAGGGCGGGCACAGCGGGGACGCCGCCAACCAGTACGACTTCGCGGTGCTGCGGGTGCACGACCCGCAGGACCCCTCGAAGTCGCTGGAGGAGGCGATCGGCACCGCCGTGCCGGTGTGGTTCGACGCACCGCGCGAGCAGCTGCGGATCTCCGCCTGGGGCTATCCGGCGGTCAAGCCGTTCAACGGCCAGGAGCTGGACCGGTGCGACGGCGGCCGGCCCGCCCGGCTGTCCTTCGACGCGGCCCGCCCGGCGATGCTCACCATCGGCTGCACCATGACCGCCGGTGCCAGCGGCGGCGGCTGGTTCGCCCCGATGCCGGACGGCCGGACCGCCCTGGTCAGCAACACCTCGATCGGCACCGGCGCCCACACCACCCTGAGCGGCCCCTACCTGGAGAAGGTCGCCCAGCAGGCACTGGCCTGGATCTCCCAGAAGTAGACCCGCCCGACCGGCAGACACGCACCGACGCGGCCGGCGGCCCCGGGGCACTCCCCCGGTGCTGCCGACCGACGGAACATCGACACAGCAGACGGGGACAGACATGCCTTCCACCTTCCGCAGGACCGCAGCCGCCGCCGCGGCGGCCGCCGTGCTCACCCTCACCGCGACCGCCTGCGACCCGGAGGCCGGCGGCGGCGCCGACGCGGCCGCGCCGGCCTCGGCCTCGGGCGCCGCCAAGCCCGGTCTCGACCTGACCGAGGCGCTGAAGAACCTGAAGAACTGGACCACGGACGACTGGGCGAAGTGGGCCGGTGCGCACGGCTTCACCGCGGAGAAGCTCAAGGGCTTCTGGGACCGGGCCCGGATGGACAAGGCGCAGGGCATGGAGACGCAGGACGCCGCCCTGCAGTCCGAGAAGACCGCTCCGGAGAACGACCCGCAGCCGCCGGCGAAGATCCCCGCCAAGGCGCAGCCGCACCCGTACTCCCCCGCCTCCGCGGTGCTGGGCAAGATCTTCATGCAGGTGGACGCGCAGACCAGCGCGGTCTGCTCCGGCACGGTGATCAGCGACCCGGCGCACCCCGGCAAGTCCAACCTGGTGTGGACGGCCGCGCACTGCCTGCACGAGGGCAAGGGCGGCACCTGGTTCAAGAAGATGGCGTTCGTGCCCTCGTACAACCGCTCCGGCGCCGCGTCGAAGGGCCGCGAGGCGACCTTCGAGCAGGTCGCGCCGTACGGTGCCTGGACGGCCGACTACGCGGTGGTCTCCCCGCAGTGGGCGGAGGAGGGCGGCGAGCGCGGCGGCCCCGCCAGCCAGTACGACTTCGGCATCCTCCGGGTGCACAACGAGGACTCCTCCGACGGCCGTTCGCTGGAGGAGGCGGTCGGCAGCTCGGTGCCGGTGTGGTTCGACGCGCCGCGCGCCCAGATCGCCGGGGTCTCCGCGTACGGCTACCCGCAGGGGGCGCCCTTCGACGGCCGGGAGCTGGAGTTCTGCGACTCGCGGGTGAAGCCGGCTCGGCTCTCCTTCGACGCCGAGCGGCCGACGATGTACGTGATCGGCTGCACCATGACGGGGGGTTCCAGCGGCGGCGGCTGGTTCGTGCTGCGCAACGGCAAGCCGTCGCTGATCAGCAACAACTCGATCGGCCCGCGTCCGGCGGCCTGGATGGCCGGCCCGGCGCTCGGCGCACAGGCGAAGGCGATGTTCGACTACATGAGCACCCTGAAGCGGTGACCTGGGAACGGCGCGGGCCCCGCACCCCTCGGTGGGGTGCGGGGCCCGCGCCGTTCGTGGTGCGCCGTCGTCAGGCCTGGGCCACCACGGCGAAGCGCTCCAGCTCGGCGGCCAGCACGGCCGCCACCTTGGCGTGCAGCAGGGTGCCGTCGCCGGTGTGCTCGGTGGAGATCAGCTCGCCCTCCGCGTGCACCCGGGAGACCAGGTCGCCGCGGGTGTACGGGACCAGCACCTGCACCTCGACGGCCGGGCGGGGCAGCTCGTCGTCGATGAGCTGCAGCAGCTCGTCGATGCCCTGGCCGCTGCGGGCCGACACCACGATGGCGTGCGGCTCGCGGCGCAGCAGGCGCTGCAGCACCGCCGGGTCGGCGGCGTCGGCCTTGTTGATCACCACGATCTCGGGCACGTCCTGTGCCTCGACCGAGACGATCACCTCGCGGACGGCGGCGAGCTGGGTCTCCGGCTCGGGGTGCGAGCCGTCGACCACGTGCAGGATGAGGTCGGCGTCGGCGACCTCCTCCATGGTGGAACGGAACGCCTCGACCAGGTGGTGCGGCAGGTGGCGGACGAAGCCGACGGTGTCGGCGAGCGTGTACAGCCGGCCGCTCGGGGTCTGGGCGCGCCGGACGGTCGGGTCCAGGGTGGCGAACAGGGCGTTCTCCACCAGGACGCCGGCCCCGGTCAGCCGGTTGAGCAGGGAGGACTTGCCGGCGTTGGTGTAGCCGGCGATGGCCACGGACGGCACCTGGTGGCGCTTGCGCTCCTGGCGCTTGGTGTCGCGGCCCTTCTTCATGTCGGCGATCTCCTTGCGGAGCTTCGCCATCTTCTCGCGGATCCGGCGCCGGTCGGTCTCGATCTTGGTCTCACCGGGACCACGGGTGGCCATGCCGCCGCCCGAGGAGCCGGAGCCACCGCCACCCATCTGCCGGGAGAGCGACTGACCCCAGCCGCGCAGGCGCGGCAGCATGTACTGCATCTGCGCCAGGGAGACCTGGGCCTTGCCCTCGCGGGACTTGGCGTGCTGGGCGAAGATGTCGAGGATCAGGGCCGTCCGGTCGACGACCTTCACCTTGACGACGTCCTCGAGGTGGATCAGCTGGCCGGGGGTGAGCTCACCGTCGCAGACGACGGTGTCGGCGCCGGTGGAGGCGACGATGTCGCGCAGCTCCTGCGCCTTGCCGGAGCCGATGTAGGTGGCCGCGTCGGGCTTGTCACGGCGCTGGATCACACCGTCCAGCACCTCGGAACCGGCCGTCTCGGCGAGCGCGGCCAGCTCGGCCAGCGAGTTCTCGGCCTCTTCGACCGTGCCGTCCGTCCACACGCCGACGAGCACCACGCGCTCCAGGCGGAGCTGGCGGTACTCGACTTCGGTGACGTCCTGGAGCTCGGTCGACAGGCCGGCCACGCGGCGCAGGGCCGCGCGCTCGGAGCGGTCGTACTGTTCCCCGTCGTAGTGGTCGAGGTCCTCGTCGATCGCCGCGAGGTCCTCGTCCATCAGGGCACCGGCCCTGATGTCGGCGAGCCGGCGGGCGGACTCGCGCGTCTGGGTGCGGCTGTCGAACGTGGAGGTCATCTCATCCTTTGCGGTGTCGGGAGGCCGGCGCAGACGGACTGCGTCGAGGAGTCTGCCCGGCTGCCGCCCCTTCTACCGTCGGGCGGGACGAGCTACCCCTGCGGACCGCCGGCGGCACCGGAGCTACTGCCTCCGGAGAACGCCGCGGACCGGCCGTGCATTCCCCACGATGGTCGCACGGCGCCGTCCGCCGGGTCACCCCCATTTCGCCCCGCGGCCACCTCGGCGGCACCGTCCGGCGGGTCGGCGGCGGGGCCGGCGGCGACGTCCTCGCGGGGCGCGCCGGCCCGGTAGACGTCGTACACGCCGGGGACGCGCAGCATCGCGCGCATCACCGCGGGCAGCGTCTCGGCGCCGGGCAGTTCGATCGTGTAGCTGTGCCGGACCCGCAGGTCGCGGGGGGCCTCGACGTCGGCGGAGAAGATGCCGACGCCCTCGCCGGAGATGGCGGCGGTGAGGTCGGCCAGCAGCCGCGGGCGGTTCAGCGCCTCGGCCTGCAGGGCGACCCGGTAGCCGTTCGGCGGTGCGGCGCCGGGGACCCAGGTCAGCCGGAGCGGACCGCGGCCGTCCTCGCGCATCCGCTCGCCGACCGGGCAGCCGGTGCGGTGGACGGCGACGGCGCCGCCGCGGATCGGGTAGCCGGTGACCGCGTCCGGGGGTACGGGGGTGCAGCAGCGGGCGAGTCGGACGGGTGTGTCGGGACGGCCGGCCACGGCGACCGGGGCGCGGCCGCGGGCGCCCGCCGGGGGGTGCGGCAGTGGTTGGGGCACCGGTCTGCCGTCGGCGGGGCCGGTCTCCACCTCCGGCGCGGCGGCCGGGCGACCGGCCAGCCAGCGTTCGACGGCGAGGCGGGCGGCGGGGGTGCGGACGTGCTCCAGCCAGTCGGCGGAGGGGCCCGGCGGTTCGCCGGTCGGGGCGGTCAGCACGGCCACCATGTCGCCGTCGCGCAGCACGGTGGAGAGGGTGGCGAGCCGGCCGTTGACCCGGGCGCCGATACATCGGTGGCCGGTCTCCTCGCCGAGCAGGTAGGCGGCGTCCACGCAGCTGGCGCCGACCGGCAGGTGGAGGGTGTCGCCCTCCTCGGTGACGACGGTGATCTCGCCGTCGTCGGCGAGGGTGTCCCGCAGCGTCGTCCAGAAGGCGTCCGGATCCGGCGTCTCCTGCTGCCAGGCGAGCAGCCGGCTGAGCCAGCCGGGTCTCGCGGGGTCGGTGCGGTCGAGTTCGTCGCCGCCGGCCGGGGCGCCGGACCCGGCCGGGGTGCCCGTCGCGGCCGGCGCCGCGGCGGCCGTCCGGTCGGCTGGCTGGTGCGGGTCGCCGAGCGCGACCACGCCGAACTCGGCCACCCGGTGCATCTGCCGGGTGCGGACCAGCACCTCGGCCACCTCGCCACCGGGCAGCTGCACCGCGGTGTGCAGCGACTGGTAGAGGTTGAACTTGGGGGCCGCCACGAAGTCCTTGAACTCACCGGGCAGCGGTGTCCAGCAGGTGTGGAGCTCGCCGAGGACGGCGTAGCAGTCCGCGTTCTCCTCGACGACGACCAGCAGCCGTCCGAAGTCCGCCGGCTGCAGGGCCTGCGGCCGGCCGTCCGGGCCGGCCGCGGCCGCCCGCTTGAGCATCACCCGGTGCACCGACACGCAGTGCCGGGGGCGGACGGTGACCTCGGCGGGCACCCCGGCCTCGGCGAGCTGGCGGGCGAGCGTCCCGGCGAAGGGCTGCAGCAGTTCGTCCGGCCGGGCCTCGTGCGCGGCGACCACGGCGCGCGTCCGGGCGTACTCCTCCGGGTGGAGGGTGGCGAAGACGATGTCCTCCAGCTCGGTCTTGAGCACCTGGATGCCGAGGCGCTCGGCGAGCGGGATGAGGACGTCCCGGGTGACCTTGGCGATCCGTACCCGGCTGGCGGGCTTCATGTGCCGGATGGTGCGCATGTTGTGCAGTCGGTCGGCGAGCTTGATGACCATCACCCGGACGTCGTCGCCGGTGGCGACGAGCATCTTGCGGAAGGTCTCCGCCTCGGCGGCGGCGCCGAAGTCCACCTTCTCCAACTTGGTGACGCCGTCGACCAGGTAGGCCACCTCGGGCCCGAAGTCGGCGGCCACCTGATCGAGCGTCACCTCGGTGTCCTCGACCGTGTCGTGCAGCAGCGAGGCGACCAACGTGGTGGTCTCGGCGCCGAGTTGGGCGAGGATCATGGTGACGGCGAGCGGGTGGGTGATGTACGGCTCGCCGCTCTTGCGGGTCTGGCCGCGGTGGCCCTCCTCGGCGAGCCGGTAGGCCCGTGCGAGCAGGGCGAGGTCGGCCTGCGGATGGTGGCGGCGGTGCGCCTGCACGATCGGCTCGATGGCGTCCGGAACGGGGGCGCGGCCGGTGGCCAGCAGGGCGGCGCGGCCCGCCCGGGTCAGCGCGCTGCGGCTCAGCCGGCCGAGCGGGCGCCTGGACGCGGCGCCGGGCTGAGCGGTCTCGATCGGTCCTGCTTCGATGGCCATCCGCACCTCCGGCAGCGATCACCGGAGCGGGCTCCCGACCCGGTGGTCCATGCTACCGAGGACAGCACGATCCGCGACGCAATGCTCCCGGTCCGTGACCAGGATCACCCGATCGGGCGGATTCGCCCACGACCGGAACGGGAAAACACCGCGCTCCGGCCGGAGCTGACGGACCGCCGGACACCTCCGCATGCGGACGGCCCCGCGGACGCCCGCCGGCGGCCCGCCGGTGTGGAGCCGACGGGCCGTCGGGCGGGGAGGGCGGAAGAAGGGCGGGTGGGTGGCGGGAGGAGCTGGTGGACCCCGGGCCGGGGCCGCGGATCAGGCCGGCAGGCCGGCCAGCCAGGCCGGGTCCAGGGTGCCGGAGGCGACGATCTCGGCGGGGCCGGTCATCTCCACCCGGCCGTCCGGGAACTCCTCGATCACCAGCCGGCCGCCGGGCAGGTCCACGGTGTAGCTGACGGCCTCGCCGGTGACGGCCGGATCGATCCCGTCGCGGCGCGCGGCGGCGACGGCCACCGCGCAGGCGCCGGTGCCGCAGGAGCGGGTCTCGCCGGAGCCGCGCTCGTGCACCCGCATCGCCACGTGCCGCGGGCCCCGGTCGACCACGAACTCCACGTTCACGCCGTCCGGGTAGACCCCCTCGGGGGCGGTGCGCGGCGCGGTGTACAGGTGCCCGGCGTCGTCCAGGCTGTCGACGAAGGCGACCGCGTGCGGGTTGCCCATGTTGACGTTGCGGGCGGGCCAGACCCTGTCGTCCACCGCGACCTCGATGCCGTCCGGGCCGGGGAGCCGCGCGCGGCCCATGTCGACGGTGACCTCGCCGGGCGTGCCGTCGGCGGCGGCCGCGGCGACCCGGACCCGCCGGACGCCGGCCCGGGTGGCGACCGCGAGCGCGCCGGGCTCCGCCAGGCCCGCCTGCACCAGGTAGTGGGCGAAGACCCGCACGCCGTTGCCGCACATCTCGGCGATCGAGCCGTCGGAGTTGCGGTAGTCCATGAACCACTCGGCCTCGCCGGCCAGGTGGGCGGCGGCCGGGTCGGCGGCGGAGCGCACCACCCGCAGCAGACCGTCGCCGCCGATGCCCGCGCGGCGGTCGCACAGCCGGGCGACCGCGGCGGGGCCGAGGTCGAGGCGGCCGTCCGGGTCGGGGACGATCACGAAGTCGTTCTGGGTGCCGTGGCCCTTGAGGAAGGGGAGGCCGGTTCCGGTGGGTGCGCTCACAGGGCCGATGGTACTGATCAGCCGCGCAGGTGGACGACCCGCCAGAGGGCCAGCGCCACGGCCGCGCCCGCGATCAGGGTGTAGGCCATGATCGCCCGCCAGCTCGCACGGGTGCCGCTGCCGCGCCGGGGCAGGCCCGGCCACTTGTAGCCGGCCCGCCGGGCGGCCATCGCGCCCCAGCCGCCGGAGGCCGCGGTGAGCAGCAGGCCGAGCATGCCGATCATCGAGGAGGCGGCGTCGCCGGAGAAGGCCAGCGGGAAGGCGAACATCAGGGAGCCGAAGGTGGCCATCAGCACGATCGGCAGCAGTTGCCACCAGCGCAGTCGGCGGCGCGGCCGGATCTCCCGCTCGTGCACGACGCCGGGGGCGGCGAGGTCCTCGATGGCGGGCAGTGCGATCGCGTAGGACGTGGGGACCACGAGCTCGGGCAGCACCTGCTCGGTGCCCTGCCTGAGCTCCTCGGTTTCGGGGCCGGTACCCGTCGACACGCGGCCTCCCCTGACGGATCGACACGAGTTCACGGACTCGTGAACGGAGGAGCCGGCCCGCGCAGACCGACCCCCGGTACTGACGATGATGGCATGTCCAAGGTTGCCGACAGGGCGTCGTACCGGGTCTCCGGGTGATCCGTGGCCATGACGTGATCCGGCTGTAACCGCCGGTTCGTCGTGCACCTGCCGTTGCGTGCGCAGCTGCACGAACGACATGGCCGGAAAGCGCCCCCGCGGCCTCCGGGGCCGCGCCGGGCGTCCTCGGGGGGCACTCCCGGAGGGTACTCCCCCGGGCGGGCCACGGACGGGCCGCGGGTCAGGCGCCGATCAGCTCCAGCGAGCGCGCCAGCAGCTCGACGGGGTCGGCGCCGGCCGGGCGGTCCAGCCAGTGGATGCGGTCGTCGCGGCGGAACCAGGACTCCTGGCGGCGGGCGAACCGCCGGGTGGCGCGGACGGTCTCGGCGCGGGCCTCGTCCTCGGTGCACTCGCCGGCGAAGAAGGCCAGCACCTGCTGGTAGCCCAGCGCCCGGGAGGCCGTCCGTCCCTCGCGCAGTCCGGCCTTCTCCAACTCCCGCACCTCGTCGAGGAGTCCGGCCTGCCACATGCGGTCGACCCGCAGCTCGATCCGCTCGTCCAGCTCGGGCCGGGGTACCCGGACGCCGATCTGCACGGTGTCGTAGACGGCGGTGTGGCCGGGCAGGTTGGCGGTGAACGGCCGTCCGGTGATCTCGATGACCTCCAGCGCCCGGACGATCCGTCGGCCGTTGCCGGTCAGGATCGCCTCGGCGGCCGCCGGGTCCAGCGCGGCGAGTCGGCGGTGCAGCACCCCGGGGCCGTTTTCGGCCAGCTCGGCCTCCAGTCGGGCGCGTACGGACGGATCGGTGCCGGGGAACTCCATCTCGTCCACGGCCGCCCGCACGTACAGGCCGGAGCCGCCGACGAGGACGGGGGTGCGGCCGGCCGCGAGCAGCCGGTCGATCTCGGCGCGGGCGAGGCGCTGGTACTCGGCGACGCTGGCCGCCTCGGTGACGTCCCAGATGTCCAGCAGGTGGTGCGGGACGCCGCCGCGCTCCTCCTCGGTGAGCTTGGCGGTGCCGATGTCCATGCCCCGGTAGAGCTGCATCGAGTCGGTGTTGACCACCTCGCCGCCGAGGGCCGTGGCGATCGCCACGGCGAGGTCCGACTTGCCGGCTGCGGTGGCGCCGACGACGGAGACGACGCGGGAGGGGACGGGGCTGGAGCTGCTCACCCGCCCAGTCTCCCAAACCCTGCGGCGGAGTTCGCACCCCCGTATCGTTTTGTCCGATTACACCCGGTTTGCCGGGGAGAACAACCGGGCACATCCGAGCGTTGGAGGAAATGGGACGCCGGCCCGCCGGGTCCGGCCCTCCCCCACCGGACGAGGAGACCAGCCATGGGACTGAAGGACAGCCTCAAGGTCAAGGCCGACGAGCTCAAGGTCAAGGCGAGCGAACTCACCGGCCGGCACGAGGAGAAGATCGACGACGTCGTCGACAAGACCGGCCAGGCGGTCGACAAGGCGACCAAGCACAAGTACCACGAGAAGATCGAACACGGCACGGCCAAGGCGAAGCACATGGTCAACGACTTCGCGACCAAGCCGGACGCGGGCAAGACCCCCTGACCGCGGCGCCCCGCCGGGCGGAACCCGCGCGGCCGGGGCCGGGGCTCAGCGCCAGGAGGCCACGAGGTAGCCCACGCCGTACGGGGCCTCGTCGTGGAGCAGCCGGCCGCCCAGGCCCGCGCCCTCCGCGGCGCCGGCCAGCACCTGCCAGGGTGCCCGCCCGTCGGCCTGCAGCTCGGCCGAGAGCTGCGGGTCGAGGGCGGCCAGCGCGGCGGTGTCGGCCGCGGCCAGCGCGGCGGCGGCCGCCGCGTCGTAGGCCTCGGAGCGTTCGTCCCAGTAGCCCGGGGCCTTCACCGAGCGGCAGGCGCTGCCGCCGCCCAGCACCAGCAGGCCGACCCGGTCCGCGAGGTCGGCCAGGCCCTTGCCGAGGCCGGCCAGGCGGTCCGGGGCGGTGTCGGGGCGGACGGCGCAGGCGTGCGCGGGCAGCGCGGCGCCGGCCTCGGCGAGCAGCCAGGCGCCGACGGTCAGCGAGGGCGCGAGCTCGGGGCCGGACACGCCGGCGGCGGGCAGCCGCACCGCGAGGTCCACCCCGTAGCGGCGGAACGACCCGGCCCCGCCCTCCGTCCAGACCTGCGCCTTCGGGCCCGTCCCGACCAGGACGATCAGCTCGGCCCCGGAGTCGAGCAGCTCCCCCACGGCCTCCGCGCAGGCGGCCCGCAGCCCGTCGAGCTCGGGCGCGGCACCGGCCGCCACCTCCGGGACGATCAACGGCGGACAGGGGCACACGGCGGCGGCAACCAGCATGCCGATCACTCTAGTCGGCACGGGCCCGCCGGAGACCCGCGGCGAACCCGAGGGGGGATGCGGGCACCTCCCGGCCGAAGGGCGGGGGGGAACCTCGCGCGGCGGAAGGCACGGACCGTGCCTTCCGCCGCACGCGGGTCCCGACGGGAACGTCAGTCGCAGCCGCACCCCGGCCCCGCCGGGGCCGCGGCCGGCACCGGGGCGCCGATCGTCGGGAGGCCGAGCATCACGCCGGCCGGCTTGGCGGCCGGGGCGGCCTGCCGCTTCTCCCAGGCGTCGCCGGCCCGGGTGCGCCGGACGCCGATCGGGGCGCCCTCCGCGAGGAGGTGGTGCGGGGCGGCGTAGGTGATCTCGACGGTCACCACGTCGCCGGGCCGGACGCCCTCCGCGGGCCGGGTGAAGTGCACCAGCCGGTTGTCGGGGGCGCGGCCGGAGAGCCGGTCCGTCCGGTCGTCCTTCTTGCCCTCGCCCTCGGCGACGAGGATCTCCAGCCGGCGGCCGACCTGCTTCTTGTTCTCCTCCCAGGAGATCTCCTCCTGGAGGGCGATCAGGCGGTCGTAGCGCTCCTGGACGACCGCCTTCGGGATCTGGCCGTCCATCTCGGCGGCCGGGGTACCGGGCCGCTTGGAGTACTGGAAGGTGAAGGCGTTGGTGAAGCGGGCCTCGCGGACGACGTGCAGGGTCTGCTCGAAGTCCTCGTCGGTCTCGCCGGGGAAGCCGACGATGATGTCGGTGGAGATCGCCGCGTCCGGCATGGCCTCGCGGACCTTGCGGATGATCTCCAGGTAGCGCGCCTGCCGGTAGGAGCGCCGCATCGCCTTGAGCACGGTGTCCGAGCCGGACTGCAGCGGCATGTGCAGCTGGTGCATCACGTTCGGCGTCTGGGCCATGGCGGCGATCACGTCGTCGGTGAAGTCGCGCGGGTGCGGCGAGGTGAAGCGGACCCGCTCCAGGCCCTCGATGTCGCCGCAGGCGCGCAGCAGCTTGGAGAAGGCCTCGCGGTCGCCCAGGTCGGAGCCGTAGGAGTTGACGTTCTGGCCGAGCAGGGTGACCTCGACGACGCCCTCGGCGACCAGCGCCTCGACCTCGGCGAGGATGTCGCCGGGCCGGCGGTCCTCCTCCTTGCCGCGCAGCGCCGGGACGATGCAGAAGGTGCAGGTGTTGTTGCAGCCGACCGAGATGGCGACCCAGGCCGCGTAGGCGGACTCGCGGCGGGTCGGCAGGGTGGAGGGGAAGGTCTCCAGCGACTCGAGGATCTCGACCTGCGCCCGCTCCTCGACCCGGGCCCGCTCCAGCAGGGCGGGGAGGTGGCCGATGTTGTGGGTGCCGAAGACGACGTCGACCCAGGGCGCCCTGCGGACGATGGTGTCGCGGTCCTTCTGGGCGAGGCAGCCGCCGACGGCGATCTGCATGCCCTCGTGCTGCTGCTTGACGGGGGCCAGCCGGCCCAGGTTGCCGTACAGCTTGTTGTCGGCGTTCTCGCGGACCGCGCAGGTGTTGAAGACCACCAGGTCCGGATCGGCGTCCTGGGCGGCCTTCGCGTAGCCCGCCTCCTCCAGCAGGCCGGACAGCCGCTCGGAGTCGTGGACGTTCATCTGGCAGCCGTACGTGACGACCTTGTAAGTTCGCAAGCTCTCCTCCATACCCACGCCTGCAAGGGTACGGGCAGTGGGACGGCCCTCCCGCCGGACCGTCCGGCCTGGCAGTATCCCTGCATGGCCCAGTCCTCGATACCCGCCCGGTTCGGTGCCGCCGTGCGCCGCACCGCCCGCCGCCGGCCGGTGCCGATCGGCCTGGTGCTGCTGCTGGTGGCGGGCGCCCTCACCGGGTGGTGGCTGTCCTCCAACGCCTCGCCCGGCTACCCGAAGGGCGAGATCGGCTTCTCGACCGGCGTGCAGCGCGGCGTGTACGACCGCTACGGGCAGCTGCTGCAGGGCTACGTCTCCACGGCGATGCCCGGGGTGCGGATGCGCCTGGACAACTCCCAGGGGTCGGTGGACAACCTGGAGCGGGTGGCCGCGGGCCGGGACGACTTCGCGATCTCGACGGCGGACGCGGTGGCGGGCTTCAACAGCCCGTCCAAGTGGCACCTGCGGGCGATCGCCCGGCTCTACGACGACTACCTGCAGCTGGTGGTGCCCGCCGACTCCAAGGTGCGGCGGACGGCCGACCTGCGGGGGCTGCGGGTCGGGGTGGGCCAGGAGAAGTCCGGCGTGAACCTCGTCACCCGCAAGCTGCTGGCCGCGGCCGGCCTGGACATCGACAAGGACGTCCGGCCGGCGCTGCTGGGCGTCGGCGACGCGGCGGACCAGCTGCGGGACGGCCGGATCGACGCGTTCTTCTGGTCCGGCGGCCTGCCGACCACCGCGCTCACCGACCTGTCGGAGCGCTACCGGATCCGGATCGTGCCGCTGGCCGACCTCGCCGAGGCGCTGCACCAGCAGGAGGGCGGCGGCGGCACCGACGCGTACCGGGCCGCGACCATCCCCAAGGACGCCTACCCGAAGGCCGAGCCGGCCGGCACCGCCGTGCCGACGGTCGCGGTGCCGAACCTGCTGGTCACCCGCGACGACGTGGACCCGGACCTGGTGCAGGGGGTGACCCGGGCGGTGATCGACAGCCGGGACACCATCGGCTCCCAGGTGCACGCCGCGCAGCTGGTGGACCTGCGCACCGCCGTCTACACCGACCCGCTGCCCCTGCACGAGGGCGCCCGGCGGTACTACACCTCGATCAAGCCCTGAGGGACCGCAGGACCCCGGGCCCGGCCGCCGCCGGGCCCGGGGCCTCAGTCGCGGCGGCGCGGCACCGACAGCACCACGGTCAGCCCGCCGGGCTCGGCCGGGGCGAAGTCCAGCGAGCCGCCGCCCGCGAGCAGCAGGGTGCGGGCGATGGACAGGCCCAGCCCGGAGCCGTCCACGTTCTGGTGGCGGGGGCTGCGCCAGAAGCGGTCGCCGATCCGGCCGAGCTCCTCCTCGGTGAGCCCGGGGCCGGAGTCGGTCACCGCCACGCTGACCTCGCGCTTGCGCAGCACCGTGTCGACGGCCACCCGGCGCCCCGAGGGGGTGAACTTCAGGGCGTTGTCCAGCACCGCGTCCAGCGCGCTGCCGAAACCGATCGGGTCGGCCAGCCCGTACGCGACCGGGGGGCCGTCCCAGGCCAGGTCGATGCCGCGCTGGTCGGCGACCGGGCGCCAGGCGTCGACCCGGGCGAGGACCAGCGCGGTGAGGTCCACCGGCTCGGGCTCGGGCCGGGCGTGCTCGGCGGTGGCCAGGCCCAGCAGGTCGTCCAGCACCCGGGCCAACCGGATGCCCTCCTCGCGGACGGCGCCGACCTCCCCCTGGTGCCGCTCGGGCAGCTCCAGGCCGAGCAGCTCCACCCGCAGCAGCAGGGCCGCCAGCGGGTTGCGCAGCTGGTGCGAGGCGTCGGCGACGAAGGCCCGCTGCTGGTCGATGGCGAGCACCACGTGGTCGGCCATGTCGTTGAAGGAGCGGGCGAGGCGGCGCAGCTCCGGCGGGCCGCCGCTGGCGGCGACCCGTGCGTTGAGCCGGCCGGTGGCGATGTCGTGGGTGGCCCGGTCGAGGGTGCGGACGGGCCGCAGCACCCAGCCGGTCAGCCGGAGGGCGAGCAGCACGGCGACGATCATGGCGAGCGCCTCGCCGGCGCCGATCCACAGCCAGCTGTGCAGCACCCGGGCACGCATCGGGCCGGTCGGCGACTCGGTGATCACCACGGCGACCACGTCCCCGTCGCGGACCACCGGCAGGGCGACGGTGATGGTGCGGTCCGGGGTCCACGGCCAGACCTGCGGCGGGTTGTGGCTGCGCCGCCCGTCCAGCGCCTCCTGGAAGGCCTGCGCGCCGGGACCCTCCTCGGGCACCGTCCAGCCGACCGGGGCGACGGCGACGGAGCTGCCGTCCCGCTGGAAGATGCCGACCCGGGTGCCGTACAGGTCGTGGTAGCGGGAGGCCTCCAGGGCGAGCATGCGCAGCCGTGTGGTGTCCCCGGCGTCGGGCTCGGTGCCGCCCTTGACGGCGGTGTCGGAGCCCGCCCGGCCCTGGGTCGGCAGGTCCTGGGCGAAGCGGGCGGCGTCGTCGATCCGGTCGACCACCACCCGGCTCTGCTCGGCCGCGGCGACGGCGGCGGCCAGCGGCAGCCCGAGGGCCGCCAGCACGCAGGCCATCAGGGAGAGCAGGATGCCGAGCAGGCGGTTCTGCACGTCGGGCTCAGCGCTCCGCGGTGCCGGTGCCGGCGGTGTCCGTGCCGGTGGTGCCCGTGTCGGCGGTGCCCGGGGCCCCGGCCGGTGCGGCCCGGTCGGCGTCGTCCGCGGGCTGCTCGGCGATCAGCCGGTAGCCGACGCCGCGGACGGCCTCGACGAGGCCGGGCAGGCCGAGCTTGGTGCGCAGCGAGCCGATGTGCACCTCCAGGGTGCGGCCGTTGCCCTCCCAGCCGCTGCGCCAGACCTCGCTGAAGATCTGCTCGCGGCGGTAGACCACGCCGGGGCTCTGCGCGAGCAGCGCCAGCAGGTCGAACTCCTTGCGGGTGAGCGGCACGTCGCGGCCCTGCACGCTGACCCGGCGGCGCTCGCGGTCGATCACGATGCCGCGGGAGGCGAGCGGTCCGCCGGCCTGCTCGGCCGGGCCGGCCGGGGCGGCGGGCAGGCCGCGGCGGGAGACGGCGTGGATCCGGGCGAGCAGTTCGCCCATGTCGTAGGGCTTGGTGATGTAGTCGTCGGCGCCGAGGTTGAGGCCGTGGATCCGGGAGCGGATGTCGGCCCGGGCGGTCACCATGATCACCGGGACGCCGCTGCCGGCCCTGATCCGGCTGCACACCTCGAAGCCGTCCCGGTCCGGCAGCCCGAGGTCGAGCAGCACCACCCGGAACGGATCGTTGCCGTCGGGCACGAGCGCGTCCAGCGCCTCGTGCCCGCTGCGCGCGTGCTTGACCTGGAAGCCGTGCCGGCCCAGGACAGCGGTGAGCGCGGCGGCGACCCGGTCGTCGTCCTCGACGAGCAGCAGTCGCATCCGGTACCTCCCATTTCTCCCGTTGCCGCGGTGGCCTGTCCGGCCAGTGTGCCGGGCGGACGGCCCGACCGGTACGGCCACGCGGTTCGGAGTATTGTGCCGTCCGCCCCGGGGGCGGCGACACCGGCGTCTGCGGGGCGGACGCGCCGCCCCGGCCCATCGCACCGCACACGGCCGGTCGCCGGGGGCCGCGGCCGCGGGCCGTTACCGAGCCGATACCCGGAGCCGTCCGGACCCGTCCCGATGCGCAGGGTGACTCCCCGGCGGCCGTGCGTGGCCTGATCGTGATCCTCAAGTTCCGCTCAGATCGACTGACATGGCATCGTCGGGCCTCCTATGGTCGGCCCACCGGGGGCTGCGGGCTCCGCCGGCTCCGGCCCCCGGCACCAGTCGGACCCACCGGTCCGACCCGCTTCGCACCACCAGCACTGCCACCCGAGGGAGTTCACCCCGGGTCAGAGACGAGGAGCTACCGCGCGATGACCGAGACCGCCGTCACCGATGCCGCGGCCGCAACCGCTCCGCTGGTGGTGCTGTCCGGCGTCAACAAGCACTTCGGCGCCCTCCACGTGCTGCAGGACGTCGACCTGAGCATCCGCCAGGGCGAGGTCGTGGTGCTGATCGGGCCGTCCGGCTCCGGCAAGTCGACGCTCTGCCGGACGATCAACCGGCTGGAGACGATCGACTCGGGCACCATCACCATCGACGGCCGGCCGCTGCCCGCGGAGGGCAAGGAGCTGGCCCGGCTGCGCGCCGAGGTCGGCATGGTGTTCCAGAGCTTCAACCTCTTCGCGCACAAGACGGTGCTGGAGAACGTCGTCCTGGCCCAGGTGAAGGTGCGCCGCGTCGCGCGCGCCCAGGCCGAGGCCACCGCCCGCGAGCTGCTGGAGCGGGTCGGCGTGGGCGCCCAGGCGGACAAGTACCCGGCGCAGCTCTCCGGCGGCCAGCAGCAGCGCGTGGCGATCGCCCGGGCGCTGGCGATGCGGCCGAAGGTGATGCTCTTCGACGAGCCGACCTCCGCGCTCGACCCGGAGATGGTCACCGAGGTGCTGGAGGTCATGCGCCAGCTCGCCGCCGAGGGCATGACGATGGTCGTGGTCACGCACGAGATGGGCTTCGCCCGCTCCGCCGCCAACCGGGTGCTGTTCATGGCGGACGGCCGGATCGTCGAGGAGAACACCCCGGACGCGTTCTTCACCGCCCCGCGGACGGACCGCGCCAAGGACTTCCTGTCCAAGATCCTGAGTCACTGAACGCCGCGGCGCCCCTCTGCGCGCCGACCCAGAGCGGCCGGGCCCGACGGGGTGCCCGGCCGCAGTCACGGAAGGTCCAGCCCGGCCCCCGGTCGTCCGGTGGCCACTACCGAGGAGAGCCAACCCTCATGAGGACTCGTCGCACCATCGCCGCCGCCCTGTCTGTGCTCGCGCTGACCGCCGTCGCCGCCTGCGGCAAGGACGGCTCGCCGGCCGGCTCCGACGCCGCCGCGCCGACCCTGCCCACCTACGCCGTGAACAAGTCCGCCAACCTGGACGCCTCGCCGGTGTGGAAGAAGGCCAAGGCCAAGGGCAAGCTCACCATCGGCGCCAAGGCGGACCAGCCGTACCTCGGCTTCGAGGACGTCACCGCCAACACCCGCACCGGCTTCGACATCGAGATCGCCAAGATGATCGCGGCCGACCTGGGCTTCGCGCCCGACCAGATCGACTTCAAGACCGTCGTCTCCGCCAACCGCGAGACGGAGATCAGCGGCGGCGGCATCGACTACTACGTCGGCACCTACAGCATCAACGACAAGCGCAAGGCCTCGGTCTCCTTCGCCGGCCCGTACTACATCGCCGGCCAGGACCTGCTGGTGAAGAAGGACAACACTGCCATCACCGGCCCGGAGTCGGTCGCGGGCAAGAACGTCTGCTCGGTGACCGGTTCCACCTCGGTGACCCAGATCCAGAAGTACGTCGGCGAGGGCAAGAAGGTCGTCCAGTACGACAACTACGCCCAGTGCGTCGACAAGCTGCTGACCGGCGAGATCGACGCGGTCACCACCGACGACGCGATCCTCAAGGGCTTCGGCGCCAAGAACGCCGGCAAGCTCAAGGTCGTCGGCAAGACCTTCTCCGCCGAGAAGTACGGCGTGGGCCTGAACCACGACGACAAGGTGCTGCGGGACGCCATCAACAACGCGCTGAAGGCCCACGAGGACAACGGCGACTGGAAGAAGGCGTACGACGCGACGCTCGGCCTGTCCGGTGCCGCCGCCCCGGCCGTGCCGCCGCTCGAGCGCTACTGATCCGGTCCGGGACCGGCCGAACGACCTAGAGAGGAGGGCCGCCGGCGTGGGCATACTGTTCGAGGGCGACAACTTCGCGCTCTTCCGCGACGGTTTCCTGCAGACGATCGAGCTCAGCGCGGTGAGTGCGCTGTTCGCGCTGCTGCTCGGCACCGTGCTGGCGGCCTTCCGGGTCTCCCCGGTCCCGGCGCTGCGGGTGTTCGGCACCGTGTGGGTGAACACCTTCCGGAACACCCCGCTGACCCTGCTGTTCTTCGCGGTGATCTTCGGACTCCCGCGGCTGGACGTGCACTTCGACAACTTCACCTTCGCGGTGATCGCGCTCAGCGCCTACACCGGCTCGTTCGTCTGCGAGGTGCTGCGCTCGGGCATCAACACGGTGCCGTTCGGGCAGGCCGAGGCCGCCCGCAGCCTGGGCATGTCCTTCGGCCAGACCCTCCTCCACGTCGTGCTGCCGCAGGCGGCCCGCACCGTGCTGCCGCCGATGAGCAGCATCTTCATCGCCCTGCCGAGGAACTCGGCGATCGCCGGCGCGTTCAGCGTCGCCGAGCTCTACAGCGTGCAGGCGACACTGAGCGACAAGGGGTACGCCATCCTCGCGATCTTCTTCTGGGTGGCGCTGGCCTACCTGCTGGTCAGCTTCACCGTCGGCGGTGTGTTCCGGTTCCTGGAGAGCCGTCTGGCGGTGGTCCGATGAGCACCCGTACCGCCACCGCGACCGTCCTCTTCGACACCCCCGGCCCGAAGGCCACGCTCCGCTACCGGCTGTTCGGCGTCCTGTCGCTGCTCGCCATCGCCGGCCTCGGCTGGTACGTGTACGCCAAACTGGACGCGGCCGGGCAGTTCGACCCCCAGCTGTGGGACCCGTTCCAGTACACGGCCGTGCAGCAGCGCATCCTCGACGGCATGGTGGCCACCCTCAAGGTCTTCGCGCTGGCCGGTGTGCTGTCGATCGTGCTCGGCGCGCTGCTGGCCGCCGGCCGGCTCTCCGACCACCTCCCGGTGCGCGCGGTGTCCTCGGCCCTGGTGCAGTTCTTCCGCGCCATGCCGCTGCTCATCATGATCTTCGCCCTGTACCACGCGGTGTTCCCCTCGGAGCCGATGCCGGCCCTCGTCCTCGGGCTCACCCTCTACAACGGCGCCGTCCAGGCCGAGATCATGCGCACCGGCATCCTCGCGCTGCCCCGCGGCCAGGGCGAGGCCGCCTACGCCCTGGGCATGGGCAAGACCCAGGTCATGACGCTGATCCTGGTGCCGCAGGCGGTCCGGTCGATGCTCCCGGCGATCATCGGCCAGCTGGTGGTCACCCTCAAGGACACCTCGCTCGGCTTCGTCATCACCTACCCCGAACTGCTCTACGCGGGCAAGCTGATCGCCAGCAACTCCACGGGCTATCCGTACATCCCCGTGGTGATCGTCGTCGGCACGCTCTACATCGGCCTGTGCCTCGCCCTCACCGGCCTCGCCAAGTGGCTCGAGGCGCGCGGCCGCCGCGGCGCGAACCGGCGCACACCTGCTGCTGCTTGACGTCAACCCAGGTGATCTGTTGCATTGCTCTTCGTGACACCACCAGGGACGACCCCCGCGGCACATGCTGATCCCGCACGCCCGGAGGTCCCCGCGTGGACCCGGTGATCGTCGTCGGGGCCGGGCCGGTCGGGCTGTCGCTCGCCCTGGCCCTGGCCCGGCACGAGGTGCCGAGCGTCGTCCTCGACGAGGGCGCGGGCCTCTGCCCGGAGAGCCCCCGCACCGTCGTCCTCGGCCCCGACACCACCGCCCTGCTCGAACGCCTCGGCTACACCCGGGCCGCCTCCGACGCGGCGCGCTGGGACGCCTTCACGGTCTGGCGCCGACGCGCCGAGGTCCTGCGGATCCCGCTCGACGAGGAGCCGGTGCTGCACCTCGCGCAGCACCGGCTGCAGCGCGGCCTGCGCGACGCGGTCACCGCCACCCCGCTGATCCAGCTGGCGCCGCTCACCCGCGTCGTCGAACTCGAACAGGACCGGGACGGCGTCAGCGTCCGCACCACCGGCACCCGTGACGGCGCCTCCACCTGGTGGCGCGGCAGCCACCTGGTCGGCTGCGACGGCGCCCGCTCCACCGTCCGCAAACTGCTGAAGATCCGCTTCCCCGGCCGGCCCGCCGTCGACCGGCACGCGGTCGCCACCGTCCGCGTCGACCTGCCCTTCCCCGGCGAGGCCCGGCTGCACCGCGAACCCCCGTGGCGCGGCGACCGCGAGGCCTCCGCCCGCCCGCTGCCCGACGGCCTGTGGCGCCTCGACTGGCGGCTGCCCCCGGGCCGCCCCGCCCCGACCGAACCGGTCGACCCGCACGCCACCTGGCCCGGCATCGTCACCGGCGACACCCTGCTCACCCGGGTCCGCGCCGCCCTCACCGGCTGGTGCGGCGAACTCCCCGCGTACGAGCTGCTCGCGGCCGCCGACCACACCGCCCAGCAGCGGCTCGCCGCCCGGTTCCGCTCCGGCCGCTGCTTCCTCGCCGGCGACGCCGCCCACCTGCACGGCGCCCTCGGCATGCAGAACCTCGTCGACGGGCTCCGCGACGCCGACAACCTGGCCTGGCGGCTCGCCCTGGCCTGGCACCTCCACTCCGGCGGGCCGCAGCCCGGCGGGGCGCTGCTGGACGGCTACGAGGCCGAGCGGCGCAGCGCCGTCGGCGCCCGGCTGCGCGCCGTGGACCAGGCGATGCCGCTGCTGCGGCCGCTGCGCGGCTGGCAGCAGACCCGGCGGTCGATGTTCACCGGCTCGTTCCGCAAGCACGCGCCGCTGCTGGCGGACGGCCAGCTCGGCACCGGCCGCTTCGGCGGCGCACCCGCCTACCCGGCCGCCCCGTCCGGGGTGCCCGGGCAGGTCCCGGAGCAGCGCGCGGCCCGTGCCACCTCGCTCACCGAGAACCTGCCGCCGACCGCGCCGGGCGTGCAGGTGCCCGACCTGGCGGTGGTCACCACCGAGGGTACGCCGGACCGGCTGCGCGCCCGGCTCGGGCTGGGCTTCCTGCTGGTGCTGGTCGCGCCCGGCACGGCCGTCTGGTCGTCCCGGCACTGGCTGGGCGCCGGGATGATGCCGCGGCTCACCGAGGTGGCCGCGGCGCTGCCCGTCCCGGCCGAGGTGCTGGTCACCGAGGAGTACCCGGGGGCCGAGCCGCACACCGTGCTGCTGGTGCGGCCGGACGGGCACCTGGTCGGCACCACCCAGGGCTGCCGGGCCGAGGAGCTGCGCAGCCTCGCGGAGGGCGCCCGCGGCGGGCCGGCCCGGCTCCCGGCCGCCGGCGGTGGGACCGGCCGGACGCCGGAACGCGGTCCGGAGGCGGCGTCGCGGGAGGACGCCGCCCGGGAGAAGGCTGCCCGGGAGGACGCCGCCCGGGACGGTGCGGGTCGCCGCTGACGCGCCACGGGGAGGGAGCAGGGACGGCGCAGGGACGGCGCGGGTCCGGCGGGAGGGTGCTCAGCGGGCGAACTCGGTGGCCCGGCTCTCGCGGACCACGGTGATCCGTATCTGCCCGGGGTAGGTCAGCTCCTCGCGGACTTGCCGGGCGACCTCCCGGGCGATGGTCTTGGCCCGCAGGTCGTCCACCTTCTCGGGCTGGACCATCACCCGCACCTCGCGCCCGGCCTGCATCGCGAAGACCTTGGAGACGCCCTCGTGCGAGCGGGCGATCTCCTCCAGCCGCTCCAACCGCCGGACGTACGCCTCCAGCGACTCCCGGCGGGCGCCGGGGCGGCTGCCGGAGCAGGCGTCCGCGGCCTGGGTGAGCACCGCCTCGACCGTCTTGGGGTCGACCTCGCCGTGGTGGGCCTCGATCGCGTGCACCACCTCGGCGGACTCGCCGTGCCGGCGGGCGAACTCCGCGCCGATCGCGGCGTGGCTGCCCGGCAGTTCGTGGCTGAGCGCCTTGCCGATGTCGTGCAGCAGCGCGGAGCGCTTCACCAGGTCCTGGTCGACGCCGAGTTCGGCCGCCATCATGCCGGCGATGTGCGCGGACTCCACCAGGTGCCCGAGCACGTTCTGCCCGTACGAGGTGCGGTACCGCAGGGTGCCGAGGGTCCGGACGAGCTCCGGCTCCATGCCGTCGAGCTGGACGGCGAGCAGGGCGTCCTCACCGGCCCGCACGCAGAGCCGCTCGACCTCGGCGCGGCTGCGTTCGTGGACCTCCTCGATCCGCAGCGGGTTGATCCGGCCGTCGGCGGTGAGCGCCTCCAGGGTCAGCCGGGCGGCCTCCCGGCGGACGGGGTCGAAGCAGGAGAGCTGGACGAGTTCGGGGGTGTCGTCGACGATCAGGTTGACCCCGGTGACGGCCTCGAAGGCCCGGATGTTGCGGCCCTCGCGGCCGATCACCCGGCCCTTCATGTCCTCGTTGGGCAGCTTGAAGGCGGCCACCACGGTGTCGGCGGTCTGTTCGGCGGCCAGCCGCTGGATCGAACCGGCGATGATCTCGCGGGCCCGCTGGTCGCCCTCGGTCTTGGCCCGGCGCTCGATCTCCCGGACGGTGACGGCCGCGTCCCGGCGGGCCTCCGACTCGACGGCGCGGGTGAGTTCCTCCCGGGCGCGGGCGGCGGTCAGCCCGGCGGCGGTCTCCAGCGCGCGGCGCCGGTCGGTCTCCAGCTCGGCGAGTTCGGCCCGGGTGGCGTCCAGTTCCGTGGCGCGGCGGTCGAGTTCGTCCTCCTGGGCGCGCAGCCGGCGCAGCTCCTCGGCCAACCGCTCCTCGCGGCGGTCGAGTTCGGTGCGCAGCTGGGTGGCCTGGGTCTCGGCCCAGGTGCGCGCCCGCTCGGCCTCGCCGACGGCGCGGCGCTGGGCGGCCTGCAGACGGCGGATCATCAGCCAGGTGAGGGCCAGGACGAGGCAGAGGACGGCGGTCAGCAGCAGGGAGGCGACCGATCCGGTGCCCATCGCGATCCTCATCCCGGCCTCACTCCCCGTGCCTGCGCGCTGTGTCGGTGCGGCGGTGAGGGAACTGCCGGGGACCGGGGGGTGGTACGCGGAACCGACTCCGACCGATCCTGCACACGGCAGGCCGTAGCGTGATCGAAGTGATCCCTCACTGCTTGCGAGGCTAAGCGCAGGTTACGAAACGGTCAAGATGCGATCGAGAGTTGATGCCGATTACTGATGATCCGTCACCAATCCTCGCCGAGGCCTTCACTCTCCTCCCCCAGGGCCTCCCGGACGACGCGGAAGGCGAGGCCCTCGGAGTAGCCGCGGCGGGCGAGCATGCCGACCAGTCGGCGGGTGCGGGCCTGCGGCTCCAGACCGCGGGTGGTACGGAGCTTGCGGTCGACCAGGGCGCGGGCGGCCTCGGCCTCGTCGTCGGAGTCGACCCGGGCCAGCGCCTCCTCGACGAGGTCGCCGGAGACGCCGCGGGTGCGCAACTCCTGGGCGAGGGCACGGCGGGCGAGGCCGCGGCGGCCGTGCCGGGCGTCCACCCAGGCGGCGGCGAAGGCGGCGTCGTCGATCAGCCCGACCTCCTCGTAGCGGGAGAGCACCTCCTCGGCGACGTCGTCGGGGATCTCCCGCTTGCGCAGGGCGTCGGCGAGTTGCTTGCGGGTACGCGGGCTGCCGGTGAGCAGGCGCAGGCAGATGTCGCGGGCCCGGCCGGCGGGGTCGGCGGATTCCTCGGCGCGTCGGCGCGGGGCGGCGTCGGAGGACCGGTCGCCCCGCTCGGTGGGATCGGACCGCCGACGGCGTCCGCCCGGCCGTTCGGCACGCTCGCGCCGCTCGGCGCGGTCGACACGGTCATCGCGGTCGGCACCGTCGGTGCTGTCACCGCCGTCCGACCGCGGTGACCGTGCACGCCGGGGCTGCGGGGCCGCCTCCTCGGCGGGCGGTTCGGCCTCCTCCGGGGCGAGCGCGCTGCGTCGGCGCCGGCGGCCGGCGGGCAGCGCGGAGGCCGAGCGCAGGCCCGGCACCTCGGCGAGGCTCGGCGCGGGGCCGTCGTGGTCGTCGGGCCCGGACGGTCCATCCGCCTCCGGCTCCTCCTCGGGGAGGGCGACGGCGGCGAACCAGTCGGGCGGTCCGGCGTCATCGGGCTCGGCGGCGGGTGAGGCCGAGCCCGATGGGCGGTCGGGGATGTGCATCGGCGGATCAGGCCTTGGCGGCGGCCGCCGTCTTCTTGGCGGCGGTCTTGGTGACCGGCGCCGCAGCCGGAGCCTCGGCAGCCGGTGCCGCGGCGGCGGCGTCGGCCGACACCTCGGTCTTCGGGCCGATGCCGAGCTTGCCCTTGATCTTCCGCTCGATCTCGTCGGCGAGCTGCGGGTTGTCCCGCAGGAAGTTACGGGCGTTCTCCTTGCCCTGGCCGAGCTGGTCACCCTCGTAGGTGTACCAGGCGCCGGACTTGCGGATGAAGCCGTGCTCGACGCCCATGTCGATCAGGCCGCCCTCGCGGCTGATGCCGACGCCGTAGAGGATGTCGAACTCGGCCTGCTTGAACGGGGCCGCGACCTTGTTCTTGACGATCTTGACGCGGGTGCGGTTGCCGACCGCCTCGGTGCCGTCCTTCAGGGTCTCGATGCGGCGGATGTCCAGGCGGACGGAGGCGTAGAACTTCAGCGCCCGGCCACCGGTCGTGGTCTCCGGGGAGCCGAACATGACGCCGATCTTCTCGCGCAGCTGGTTGATGAAGATGGCGGTGGTGTTCGACTGGTTGAGCGCGCCGGCGATCTTGCGCAGGGCCTGGCTCATGAGCCGGGCCTGGAGGCCGACGTGCGAGTCGCCCATCTCACCCTCGATCTCGGCGCGCGGGACGAGCGCGGCGACCGAGTCGATGATCACCAGGTCGATCGCGCCGGAGCGGATCAGCATGTCGGTGATCTCCAGCGCCTGCTCGCCGGTGTCCGGCTGGCTGACCAGCAGGGCGTCGGTGTCGACGCCGAGCTTCTTGGCGTACTCGGGGTCGAGGGCGTGCTCGGCGTCGACGAAGGCGACGGTGCCGCCGGCCTTCTGCGCGTTGGCGGCGAGGTGCAGCGTCAGCGTGGTCTTGCCGGAGGACTCCGGGCCGTAGATCTCGACCACGCGGCCGCGCGGGATGCCGCCGACGCCGAGCGCGACGTCCAGTGCGGTGGAGCCGGTCGGGATCACGTCGATGGGCTCGTTGGCCTTCTCGCCGAGGCGCATCACCGAGCCCTTGCCGAACTGCCGCTCGATCTGGGCGAGTGCGGTCTCAAGGGCCTTCTCGCGGTCCGTTCCTGCCATGGCTTCCACCCTCGGGTTCTGTGCTGTGCGCTTCATCGTCCTCGACGCTAGCGCGTCCCACCGACAATCGACCCGGATCGGGCCGCGCCTGTGGAGAACTCGCCGCCCACAAGTATAGAGAACAATCGTTCGAATCTTGCGGAGACTCCTACGGCTCCCCGTCCCGCCTGTCCCGACCTGCGGAATCGTCCGCGGATCCGGTCCCCATCATGCGCCGCAGACGGCGCGCGGCCTGCCGCCTGCGCTCCCGGCGTCCCTTCCGCTCCTCCCCGCGGTCGATCCGCGGGTCGGTCGCCACCTCGTAGCGGCGCACGTAGGTGCCGACGAATCCCTGCAGGGTGGCCGCGGCCGGGATGGCGATCAGCGCGCCCACCGCGCCGAGCAGCGCCGCCCCGGCGATCACCGAGCCGAACGCCACCGCGGGGTGCACGTCCACCGTCTTCGCGGTGATCCGCGGGTGCAGCAGGTAGTTCTCGACCTGCTGGTAGACGATGACGAAGCCGAGCACCCAGACCGCGTCCACCGACTGCCCGGTCAGCGCGACCAGCACCGGCAGCGCACCCGCGATGTAGGTGCCGATGGTCGGCACGAACTGCGACATCACGCCGACCCAGACGCCGAGCGCGGCCGCGTACGGCAGGCCGAGGATCTGGAAGACCAGCCAGTGCGCCAGCGTCGAGATGAGCGCGAGCAGCGCGCGGGAGTACAGGTAGCCGCCGGTCTTGGCGAGCGCGATCTCCCAGGCGCGCAGCACCTCGCCCTGCTTGGCGGGCGGCAGCAGCGAGCAGACGGTGCGCCGCACCCGCGGGCCGTCGGCGGTGAAGTAGAAGCTGAACAGGCCGACGGTGAAGAGCTGGAAGAGGCCGCCGATCACGGTGCTGGAGACGCCCCAGACGTTGCCGGCCGCCTGCTGGGCGTACTTCTCGACCGTCCCGGAGTCCTTGAGCACCCGCTTCTGCAGCTCGTCCAGCGAGAGGTCCTGGTGGAAGGTCCGGTTGATCCAGCCGATCAGGTTCTCCAGCAGGTGCGGCAGCTCGCCGGCGACCCGGGTGACCTGGTCGACGAGCAGCGTGCCGAGCGCGGCGAGGAAGCCGCCGACCGCGACCACCACGGCGATGAACACCAGGAAGGTGCCGAGCCCGCGGCGCACCCCGCGGGCCGCCATCCGGTCCACCGCCGGCTCCATGGCCAGCGAGAGGAAGAAGGCCACCAGCAGCATGACGAAGAGGTCGATCAGCTGGTGGAACGCCCAGTCGGCGAGCTGGAAGAGGCCGACCAGCACCAGGGCGAGCACCATCGCCCGGGGCAGCCAGCGCGGCATGGCCCCGCCGCGCAGCTGGGGTCTGCGGCCGAACCGTTCGTCGCGGGCGGGCCGTCCTTCCGGTGCCCCGGGCACCTGGCTGCTCTGCTGTTCTGGGCTGCTGTCCACCCGCCAAGTCTCGCCCATCGGACGGACGGCGTTTCCGGAATCGCGGCCGGGCCGCCGCGGCGCGGGTCGGGCCGGAGGCTCGGGCCGGCCCCGCGGGTCGGCGCAGCCCCGCGGCTCAGCGCAGCCGGGCGGGGACCCCCTGGTTGCCGCAGACCACCCGCCAGACGTCCTTGGCCTCCCAGCCGCCGTCCAACGCCTGCTGCACCGTCCGGCCGCCGAGCTCGCTCATCACGTGGTCCTGCGCGAACGACTCCGCGTACGCCTCGCCGAAGTGCTCGTTCATCCGTCGCCAGAACTCGGTCAGCCTCATGGCACCCAGTATCCCCGAGCCGGGCCGGGAGCCGCGGGCCCTCAGGGCAGCGTGAGCAGGCCGGCGCCGTAGAACCTGCGGTCGCCGCAGGTGTCCGGCCCGGTCGGGCAGTTGGCGGCGGCGGCCGACTCCAGTTCGCCGGTGATCCGGTCGGGCCCCCAGCCGGGGTGCTCGGCGGCCACCACCGCGACGGCTCCGGTGACGTGCGCGGCGGCCATCGAGGTGCCGGCGAGCGCCGCGTACCGGTCGCCCGGCCAGTCGGAGACGATCGCGCCGTCCGCCCCGCCGTCGGGGTCGCCGCCGGGCGCGGCGATGGTGACGCCGCCGTAGTTGGTGTAGCCGGCCGGCACCCCGGCGCGGTCGACGGCGCTGACGGTGACCACGCCCGGCAGCTCCCCGGGCAGCCGGATGCACTCGGTGCCGAGGTGGCGGTCCTGCGGCGGGCCGGAGAGGCGGTCGTTGGGGCTGCGCCGGTCGTCGCGGTCGGCGGTGAGGTCCTGGCCGTCGTTGCCGGCCGAGGCGACGACGACCGAGCCGCGCTTCCGGGCGTAGGCGACGGCCCGGCCGACGGCCTGGGTGAGGGCGGCCTGGTCCGGGTCCTCGGGGCAGTTGTACTTCCACGGGTCGGCGAAGTAGCTGTCGTTGATCGCGCGGGCGCCGTGGTCGGCGGCCCAGAGCATGCCGCAGACGATGTTCTCGGCGTAGTACTGGCCGAGCGGGCCGAGCAGCCGCACGGCGGCGATCCGGACGCCGGGGGCGACGCCGGTGACGCCGCGGCCGTCCCGGGCGGCGCCGACGATGCCGGCCACGTGGGTGCCGTGGCCGCTCTCGGAGACGCCCTCCTCGGGCCGCCAGGCGCCGTAGCGGGCGTCCGGGCGTCCGTCGGCGCAGGAGACCGAGGCCCGCGGGTCGACCGCGTCCCGCAGATCCGGGTGGGTGTCGTCGACGCCGGAGTCGAGCACGGCGACGAGCACGCCGCGCAGGGCGGCGGCGGTCGGCGCGGACGCGGCTCCGGCACGGTCCGCGGCGGGGGTGCGCAGCAGTGCGGCGGAGGCGGTCCGCGGGTCCCCGGCGCCGATCATGGCGAGGTTCCAGTCGTCCTGCTCGGCCGGGTCGGAGAGGCCGCCCTGGGCGTCGTCGGCGGCGGCCGCGGCCTCGCTGGCGGGGCGGAAGTCGGCGCCGGTGAGCGGGCCGGGCGGGCTCGGCACGGTGGCGGTGCGGGTGGCCCCGACGGCGGCTATGCCGGGCCGTTCGCGCAGCCGCCGGGCGAAGCCGCCGGAGGCGTAGGCGAGCACAGCGCCGATCTGGGGGTAGTCCTGGACGACCCGTCCGCCGGCCGCCCGGGCCTCGGCCGCGGCGAGCGAGGCGCCGTCGGCGTCCTGCCGCTCGGCGAGCACCAGGTAGCTGAGGTAGGCCCGGCCCGCGCCGGAGACGTAGGGGACGGCGCCGCCGACGACCAGGGCGACGAGCAGCATCGCCAGCAGCAGCTGGAGGAGTCGGCGGCGTCCGCGGGCGGGGCTGCGGGTCGCCGGGGCACCCGGTTCCATGGCGACCTCCGCTCTCCGCGGGACGGGGCGCGGGGCGGCCCGACCGAGTTGGTGGAGTCCTCCTCCCGGGGCACGACGACTCCGGAAAGTGTGACTGAATCTTCACCATATGAGTGGAATGTCCGATTCTGCTCCCCGGGTTGCGGCAGACGGAGTGCCCGGCGGCGACGGAGTGCCCGGCGGTGGACCCGCCCTGTCAGTGGCACCGGGCACCATGGGGGCATGGCGCAGCACAGCCCCGCGGACGCCCTCGCCGGATTCGCCCCGGCCACCAGGGCCTGGTTCACCGGCGCCTTCACCGCGCCCACCGCCGCCCAGGCCGAGGCCTGGACGGCCATCGGCCGGGGCACCGACGTCCTGGTCGTCGCCCCCACCGGCTCCGGCAAGACCCTGGCGGCCTTCCTCTCCGCGCTGGACCGGCTCGCCTCCACCCCGCCGCCGGCCGACCCCAAGCGCCGCTGCCGGGTGCTCTACATCTCGCCGCTGAAGGCCCTCGCGGTGGACGTCGAGCGCAACCTCCGCGCCCCGCTCACCGGCCTGCGCCAGGCCTCCGTCCGGCTCGGCCTGCCCGAGCCGGAGATCGAGGTCGGCATCCGCTCCGGCGACACCCCCGCCACCGACCGGCGCCGCTTCGCCTCCCACCCGCCGGACATCCTCATCACCACCCCCGAGTCGCTCTTCCTGCTGCTCACCTCGGCCGCCCGGGACGCGCTGCGCGGCATCGACACGGTGATCCTCGACGAGGTGCACGCGGTCGCCGGCACCAAGCGCGGCGCCCACCTCGCGCTCAGCCTGGAGCGGCTGGACGCGCTGCTGGACGCGCCGGCCCGCCGGATCGGTCTGTCCGCCACCGTCCGGCCGGTCGAGGAGGTCGCCCGCTTCCTCAGCCCGCAGCGCGGCGCGGTCGTCGTCCAGCCGCCCGCCGCCAAGGAGTTCGACCTGTCGGTGGTCGTCCCGGTCGCCGACCTCGACGAACTGCCCGCCGCCGCCGGCGACGACGACCCCGCACGGCAGACCTCGATCTGGCCGCACGTCGAGGAGCGCATCGTCGACCTCGTCCAGGCGCACCGCTCGACCATCGTCTTCGCCAACTCCCGCCGCCTCGCCGAACGCCTCTGCAACCGGCTGAACGAGATCGCCCACGAGCGCGCCACCGGAGAACCGCTGCCCGAGGCGCACGCCCCCGCCCAGCTGATGGGCGGCTCCGGCGCTGCCGGCGGCGCCCCGCCGCTGATCGCCCGCGCCCACCACGGCTCGGTCTCCAAGGAGCAGCGCGCCCAGGTCGAGGAGGACCTCAAGGCCGGCCGGCTGCCCGCCGTGGTCGCCACCTCCAGCCTGGAGCTCGGCATCGACATGGGCGCCGTCGAGCTGGTCGTCCAGGTCGAGTCCCCGCCCTCGGTCGCCTCCGGCCTGCAGCGCGTCGGCCGGGCCGGCCACCAGGTCGGCGCGGTCTCCACCGGCGTCGTCTTCCCCAAGTACCGCGGCGACCTGGTGCAGTCCGCCGTCGTCACCGAGCGGATGCGCGCCGGCCGGATCGAGGCGCTGCGGATCCCCCGCAACCCGCTGGACGTCCTCGCCCAGCAACTGGTCGCCGTCACCGCCCTGGACACCTGGGACGTCGACGAGCTGCTCGCCCTCGTCCGCCGGGCCGCCCCCTTCGCCTCCCTGCCGCAGTCCGCGTTCGACGGCGTCCTCGACATGCTCGCCGGGCGGTACCCGTCCGACGCCTTCGCCGAGCTGCGCCCGCGCCTGGTGTGGGACCGCGTCGCCGGCACCGTCACCGGCAGGCCCGGCGCCCAGCGGCTCGCCGTCACCTCCGGCGGCACCATCCCCGACCGCGGCCTGTTCGGCGTGTTCATCGCCGGCACAGACCCGAAGAAAGGCGGCGGCCGGGTCGGCGAGCTCGACGAGGAGATGGTCTACGAGTCCCGGGTGGGCGACGTCTTCACCCTGGGCACCACCTCCTGGCGGATCGAGGACATCACCCACGACAAGGTCCTCGTCACCCCCGCCCCCGGCGTGCCCGGTCGGCTGCCCTTCTGGAAGGGCGACACCCTCGGCCGCCCGCTCGAACTCGGCCGCGCCGTCGGCGCCTTCGTCCGCGAGCTCGGCTCGCTCCCGCCCGAGCGGGCCACCGAGCGGCTGAAGGCCGCCGGCCTCGACGACTGGGCCGCCGGCAACCTGCTCACCTACCTCGCCGAGCAGCGCGCCGCCTGCGGCCACCTGCCGGACGACCGCACCATCGTCGTCGAACGCTTCCGCGACGAGCTCGGCGACTGGCGGATCGTCGTCCACTCCCCCTTCGGCGCCCAGGTGCACGCCCCCTGGGCGCTCGCCCTCGGCGCCCGACTGCGCGAGAAGCACGGCCTCGACCCGCAGGTCATGCACGCCGACGACGGCATCGTGCTGCGGCTGCCCGACGCAGACCTGCTGGACTTCCCCTCCCCCGACGCACCGCCCGCCGACGAGGCCCCGGTCGGCGCGGACGCCGCGCTCTTCGACAGCGCCGAGATCGAACAGCTCGTCACCGACCAGGTCGGCGGCTCCGCGCTGTTCGCCTCCCGCTTCCGCGAGTGCGCCGGCCGGGCCCTGCTGCTGCCCCGCCGCAGCCCCGGCCGCCGCACCCCGCTCTGGCAGCAGCGCCAGCGCGCCTCCCAACTGCTGGAGGTCGCCGCCGAGTACGGTTCCTTCCCGATCGTGCTGGAGGCCGTCCGCGAGTGCCTGCAGGACGTCTTCGACGTGCCCGGCCTGGTCGAACTCATGGGCGACCTGGAGTCCCGCGCCGTCCGCCTGGTCGAGGTCACCACCCCCGAGCCCTCCCCCTTCGCCCGCTCTCTGCTCTTCGGCTACGTCGCCCAGTTCCTCTACGAGGGCGACTCCCCGCTCGCCGAGCGCCGTGCCGCCGCGCTCTCCCTCGACTCCCGGCTGCTGTCCGAACTGCTCGGCCAGGCCGAACTGCGCGAACTCCTCGACCCGGAGGTCCTCGCCCAGCTGGAGGCCGAACTCCAGCGCCTCACCCCGGAGCGGCGGATCAAGGACGCCGAGGGCGTCGCCGACGCGCTGCGGCTGCTCGGCCCGCTCTCCGAGGCCGAACTCACCGTCCGCGGCGCCGAACCGCCCTGGGCGCCGGAGCTGGAGTCCGCCCGCCGGGCCATCCGGGTCCGGATCGGCGGCGAGCTGCGCTGGGCCGCGATCGAGGACGCCGGCCGGCTCCGCGACGCCCTCGGCACCCCCCTGCCGGTCGGCGTCCCCGAGGCCTTCACCGAACCGGTCAAGGACCCGCTCGGCGACCTGCTCGCCCGTTACGCCCGCACCCACGGCCCGTTCACCGCCCCCGAGGCCGCCGCCCGCTTCGGCCTCGGCTCCGCGGTCGTCACCGGCACCCTGCACCGGCTCACCGCCGCCGGCCGCCTCGTCCAGGGCGAGTTCCGGCCGGTCGAGGGCCACACCGCCACCGTCGAGTGGTGCGACGCCGAGGTGCTGCGCCGGCTGCGGCGCCGCTCGCTCGCCGCCCTCCGCCAGGAGGTCGAGCCGGTGCCGCCCCGCTCGCTGGCCGCCTTCCTGCCGCAGTGGCAGCACCTCGCCGGGCACCGGCTGCGCGGCCTCGACGGCCTCTACCGGGTGGTCGAACAGCTCCAGGGCACCGCCCTGCCCGCCTCCGCCCTGGAGAAGCTGGTCCTCCCGGCCCGGCTGAACGACTACACCCCCGAGATGCTCAACGAGCTGATGGTCGCCGGCGAGGTCGGCTGGGCCGGCGCCGGCGCCCTGCCCGGCAAGGACGGCTGGATCAGCCTCCACCTCGCCGAGAACGCCCACCTGCTGCGCCCCGAGCCGGTGCCGCCCGCCCTCACCCCCGTCCTCACCGACCTGCTGGAGACCCTCTCCGGCGGGTACGGCCTGCTCTTCCGCCAGCTCGCCGACCGGCAGCCGGACACCCCCGAGACGGCCCTCGCCGACGCCCTGTGGGACTTGGTCTGGGCCGGGTACGTCACCAACGACTCGCTCGCCCCGCTGCGCGCACTGCTCGGCTCCGGCCGCACCGCCGGGTCGACGGCGCACCGGGCGCCGCGCGCCACCCCGCGCGGCCGCTTCGGCGGCGCCGGCCGGGCCTACGGCACCCGCCGGCCCGGCCCGCCCACCACGGTCGGCCGCTGGTCGCTGCTGCCGGAGCCCACCACCGAGGCGACCGCCCGGGCCGCGGCCCGGGCGCAGAGCCTGCTCGACCGGCACGGCATCCTCACCCGCGGCACCGTCGCCGCCGAGCGCGTCCCCGGCGGCTTCGCCGGCGTCTACCGGGTGCTCTCCGCCTTCGAGGAGCGCGGCCGGGCCCGCCGCGGGTACTTCGTCGAGGGTCTGGGCGGCGCCCAGTTCGCCATGGACGGCGCCGCGGACCGGCTGCGCTCGGTCAGCGGGCGGCTGGAGCGCGCCGGGGCACAGGGCTGGACGGCCGGGCCGGGCAGCGCCGACCAGCCGGAGGCGCTGGTGCTGGCCGCCGCCGACCCGGCCAACGCCTACGGCGCGGCCCTGGACTGGCCCGAACCACCGGGCGCCTCCCCCGCGAGGGGCTCCGCCCACCGCCCCGGGCGCAAGGCCGGCGCCCTGGTCGTCCTGGTCGACGGCGAGCTGGTGCTGTACGTGGAGCGCGGCGGCAAGTCGCTGCTGTCCTGGGCGGAGGGCGAGGTGCTGGCGACGGCCGCGCAGGCCCTGGGGCGGGCGGCCCGCGAGGGGGCGCTCGGCAGCGTCACGGTGGAGCGCGCCGACGGCGAGCCGGCCCTCACCTCACCGCTCGGCCCCGTCCTGGAGGCCGCCGGCTTCCACCCCACCCCCCGCGGCTACCGCCTCCGCCCCCAATAGCCCCCGGGGCGCTCGGGCGGTCGGTTCAGGGGCGCGAGGGGGCACCTGTGCGCCTTTGAAGGCAGGGCCCTAGGCCGCCGGGCCGAGGCCGTCCTGGTCCGGCGGGGTGGGGCGGGGGCGGCGGCGGGCCGGGCCGGTCAGCCGGCGGTCGGTGTGGACGGGCAGCAGCCCGAGTCCCCAGCCGCCGGCGGCGAGTATGCCGAGTGCCGGGCCGTCGCCGGCCGCGCCGGGGACGAACAGCCACCATCCGGTGGCCGCACACAGCAGGGCGGCCGGGCGGGGGGGCGCCCGGGGGGGGGGGCCCCCGCCCCCCCCCCCGCCCCCCGGGGGGGGGGGGGGGGGGAGACGGCGCCCCCGGGGGCCCCCGAAACAC